>CAZLOO010000035.1:0-13136 GCA_964561055.1 uncultured Halobacteriales archaeon | reverse complement strand
TCAGGCGACGTTGAACCCCTTCTCGCGGAGGAAATCCTCGACGCGGCCGCGGTGGTTGCCTTGGAGCTCTATCGAGCCGTCCTCGACCGTGCCGCCGCAGGCGAACTTCGACTTTAGGTCGGAGGAGAGCTCGTCCATGTCGACGTCGCGCGGGTCGAACCCCTCGATGACCGTTACCTCCTTGCCGTACCGGCGCTCGTCGATGCGGATGCTGATCTCCTGGGACTCGCGCGCGACGTCCTCGCACACGCAGAGTTCCTCGGGCAATCCGCACGTCGAGCAGACTTCCGACATTACGGGTTAGCGTTTGACGAGGCGGGTATTAAACGCTGTCGTGGGGTGACTACCGGCGCGCGCGACCGACGCCGCGGGGCGATTCCGGCCGTCAGCGGCGTTGAGCCCCCGGAGCCGGCCTCAGAACCAGCCCCGCTCGCTTACCAGCTCGTCAACCAGCGCGACCGCCTCGTCAGCCATTGACTCAGTCGCCGTGCCGCCGTACACCGCGCGCTCGTACAGCTCCCCTACCCGTCTAGCGCGCCGGTCGCCGATGGTCTGGAGGTACTGGCGGGTGGTCTCCCCGTCGGCGCGGGCCCGGCCGTCCCGCTCCAGGAGGTACTCCAGGCGGTCGAACGCGCGGCGGATGTCCGCCTCCGGCCCCCTTCTAGGTTGGCGGCGAAGCCATACCTCCCGGTAGGCGCGGGCCGCAGCGCCGCTGCGCCGGACGCCCACGGCGGCACCGAACAGCACCACCAGCCCGAGCACCGTCTGCTCGCGGCTGGGCGTCGGCAGCGAGAAGCCGTCGTCAGAACTCTCTCCGTTGCCGTCAGGACCCTGGATGCCGCCGAACCCTGGCGTGGTGCTCACGTCGCCGCCGATAGTTCCGTTATCGCCGTCGGTCGTCGGCGCCGTCGTCGTCGGTTCGGGGGTGTCGGTGGGCTCGGACTCGGGGACATCCGCGTCCTCGTTGCCGCCCTCGCGGGCGGCGTCGAGGCTGAGTTGTTCGGCGGCTCGGCGCGGCCCGGCCGGCGTCGGGTCGAACCGAATCCAGCCGTGGCCAGGGAAGTACGCCTCCACCCAGGCGTGGGAGTTGTAGCCTCGGACGACATACTCGTTGGGGCCGACCTGCTGGCCGGTAGTGTAGCCGACGACGAACCGCGCGGGGATGCCCTCCGAGCGCAGCATCATCACCATCGTCGTCGCGAAGTAGGTGCAGTAGCCGGCGTCCATCTCGTAGAAAAAGGACTCGGCGATGTTACCCGACGGCCGGGAGACGTCGAGCGAGTAGTTCTTAGACTCTTCGAGGGCGTTCTCGATGGTGCGGGCCGTGTCGTAGGGGTTGTCGGCGTTCGAGGTGAGGGTGGCGACGTCCTGCTGGAACCGCTCGGAGAGGTCACCGGTCTCCAGGTACGGCTGGACGGAGTCGGGGTAGTCCCGGCCCGCGTTGCGCAGTTCCGTCGGCGTGGCGCTGGGGACACGGCTGACGACGGTGTAGCGCTCCCCTGCGTCCAGCGGCTCGGTCGGTTGAAGACCGCCAAAGCCAGTGACACGCGAGGGGTAGCCCTCGACATCCACCGGCCGCCAGGCCGCCGGCATTGTGTTGATCTCCGAGCGGGCGGTGAACGTCTGGCGCAGCGGCCGGGGGTCGCCCGGCGGCGGTCCGAGGCTTCCGTTGCCTCGGGAGGCGGTCCGCACCCAGCCGTCGCCGGTGAAGCGGTTGTACGCTGCTACGCGCCAGTAGTCAGGCGCGTCGCTGGTCACCGACCAGCGTACCTCCGGGCTGAGGCTGATGGCACCTTGGATCGTGAGCTCGCCGTCGGCGTCCGTCAGCGACGTCTCCAGGGTGTTACCGCTGCCGGCGGCCGCACCTGCGGGGAGTAACGGCTGGCCGGCGCTCCCGGGGACGAAGCTGACGGAGACGGTGAGCAGCACCATCACCGCCAGCACGACTGCGACGGCGTCGGCGCTCACGAGGCTTCCCCCACGGACGTCCAAGTCTCCGAGGCCGACGGCCGCTGCCCCAGCGAGGACGCCGATAAGCGTCGTCTCAGGGGTGGCGTCCCCCGTCAGCACGAAGAACACTAGCGCCGCGCCGCCGGCGGTCACCGCCAACCCGTAGCGCCGCCTCGCGGCCAGGTACCACGAGAGGAACAGCGGCACCGGTACGACGGCGGTCGCCCACGTGCCGACGCTGATAATTCGCAGTATCGACAGCCCAGTCAGCAGCGCCACCGTATCCGCGACGAATCGGTCGAGTACGGCCGGCGTCGCACCCGGGCCGACCACCTGGGGCAGGTACACCGCGCCTCCGGTGGCGGCGATGCCGAGGGTGAGAAGAGCCGCAACCCACGCGGGCAGGAATCGGCCGAGTACGGCCGCCGCGACCAGCGCAGCGGCAGCGACGGTCCCGAACACTAACGGGTCGCCGTCGGCAGCGATAGTGACCGCCTCGTACAGCACGCTCACGTAAGTGAGCGTCAGCACCGCCAGCGCGAGGAGAGCGCCGGCGCGCGGACCGCTTCGGGCGTCGAGCAGGCGGTCGACACGGGTCCGGACGCTCACGCTACCACCTCCCGCTCAGCGGTACCGTCCCGTAGCTCCTCGAAAGTGTACTCGCGGCCGCGGACCGTCACCGTAGTCCTCTCGTCGGCGGCGACCACGTGCACGTCGGCGGCCTCGCGGTCGCTGGTTGCGACTCCCCCCGAGGAGGAGCGGGCCAGAAGCTCCAGTAGCGCCTGACGATGGCGGTCGCTTACCGCGGGATTGAGGCGGCCGTTCGGCGCGACGACGCCGACACGCACCCCCTGGTTGAGCAGGTGGAGAGCGACGCTGGCCGCCGCCGCCGCCATCCGGTCAGCGCTGTCGCCGCCAGCGGCAGCCTCGGCGGCGATGGTTACGCCGCCCTCGTCGCGATCGGCGAACTCTACGACGACGAACTCTTCGTCGCTGCGCTTCGCGGAGGACTTCCAGTGGATATCCCGCAGCGAGTCCCCGGGAACGTACTCCCGGAGGCGGTCGAACGCCTCGCGCTCCGGACTCCCCTGGTCGTCGGTCAGCACCGTGAGCGGGCCGCCCGCGGCCACAGGCTCGACGCGGGGGTAGACAAGCAGCGTCGTCGTTTTCCGGCCGCCGAACGAGGCCACGACGAGCCCGAGTGCGTCGCGGACGCTCGCGGTGGCCGGGCCGACACGGTGTTCCCCGCGCTCGGTGAGGATGACGTCGTACTCCACGGTTGCGTCGCCTGAGACGGTCCGCTCGGCGGCAGAGGGTTCCAGCCCGTCACCGAGGTTGTCCTCGATAGTGACAACCCCGCTCCCCTCGACGCGGAGCCGCATCGTCCGCTCCTCGCCAGGGTGCCCCGGCGCAGGGAGCAGGCGCTCGACCGAGGGGCGGCCGGCGCGGTACACCTGAACGAGGCCGGCGCCGAGAGCGACCAGTACCGGCCCGACGACGGCGTTCAGCGAGCGCGGCCCGAACGTCAGCCCCATCGCCGCCGACAGGACGACGACGACAACGAGCCCGTACCCCCGGCGGGTGAGCCTCATACTGCGACGGAGTCGATGGCCGCCTCGACCAGTTCGCGGGCGGAGCGGTCTTCGCCCGGCACCGGACGGATGCGGTGGGCCAGGGTGACCACCGCCTCGCGTTGGACGTCGTCTGGAACGGCGTACTCTCGGCCGTCCAGCACTGCCCGGGCTTGGGCCGCCTGGAGGAGCGTGATTGCCGCGCGGGGACTGGCGCCCAACTGGGCGTGCTCGCGGGTGTAGCGCGCCAGCCGGGTGACGTAGTCGCGGAGCTCCTGTTCCGTGCGGACGCCTGCGACCGCTCTCCGGGCGCCGCGCAGCTCCTCGAGATCCGCCACAGGCTCAAGTTTCTCGATGGGGTGGGTGCCACTCATCCGACCGAGCACCTCGGCTTCGTCGGCGGCGTCCGGGTAGCCGAGATGGAGCTTCTTCATGAACCGGTCCAGTTCGGCGGCCGGTAGTTCGTAGGTGCGGTCGCGCTCGACGGAGTTCTGGGTGGCGATCACCGTGAACGGCTCGGGCACACGGCGGGTATCGCCGTCGACGGTCACCTGGAACTCCTCCATCGCTTCTAGGAGGGCGCTTTGGGTCTTGGGGGGCGCGCGGTTGATCTCGTCGGCCAAGACGACGTTGGCGAAGATCGGGCCGGGGCGGAACTCGAACTCCTGGGTCTTCTGGTTGAAGACGTTGACGCCCGTCACGTCCGCCGGCAGCAGGTCGGGCGTGAACTGGACGCGCTTAAATGAGCAGTCGAACGAGCGGGCGATTGCCCGGGCGAGCATCGTCTTCCCGACGCCGGGAACGTCCTCCAGCAGGACGTGTCCGCCCGCGAGCATCGCCGTAACGATGTGCTCGATGGCGTCGTGGTTGCCGACGATCACCCGCTCGGCGTTCTCCACCACCCGGCGGGCCAGATCGCCCGCAGTCTCGACGTCGACTGGGGCTTCCCCCCCGGACTCGGCTGTTACGTTGTCGGACATGTTGAGCTGGCGAACGCTCTGCCCCGCCGACAGCCTCCATGCGGCGGGCGCGTGACGTTCTCTCTACCGCGTACAAGAGCCGGGGATACGTAACGTTGCGGGATTTGTGTGCACTGAGAGGACAGGTGACAAACATAGATGCGGGAGACGGTTCGGTAGGCCGGAACCGGGCCCGGCGCAGCTACAGCCGCAGACCCATCTCTTCGGCCCGCTCGCAGCCCCCATCGACGAGTAGGCCAAAGGGGGATCCGATCAGCTCCCCGCCGTTCTCATCTCTTTCGAGATCAGCGAGCACTGCGTAGACGTCAGCAACCTGTAGATCACACCTGAACACCACCTCGTCGGCCGAAGGTCCCGTTCCTCGACGAGCGAGCAGAGCTGCCGTACTCCGCTCTGGCGCCCCTCGGTGCATTGCTCCCCGTTAAGAATGTTCTCCGTCCTTACCATCCGAGCGGCCAGCTGAGCGGTACCGGTTCGTATCCCTTTTCAGGAGCTAAACCTTCGACTGGAACACACGAATCCTACCACTCCTTACAGTCGGCACATACAAGCCCGTTCTCCCCTTGCCAGCGCCGCTGGACGACCGCGCCACAGGCCGCACACTCGCTCCCCTCAGGCGCGTACGCCATCGTAGTCTCGACGGCGGCCGGCTCGACGCTCCCGCCGCCGGGCGCGGTTTCGGTCCTGTCATTCTCCGTGTCCACCCCCGCCTCGGCCTCCGGCTCCGGCTCCTCGGGGTCGTCGTCGCTCTCGGCCTTGAGGAACTCGTCCAGCGAGCGGTCCCGCGCCATACCCCTCCCACCGGGCGCCGGCACTTACCCGTGGCGGACCGAAAGAGGTTCCACGCCGCCCCCGTAGCGGCTCACATGGCCAACATCGTCGTCGAACTCCTGGGGTCGGCCGTGGAGCTGACTCTCACCTTCCTCGACATCGCGCTGATGAGCCCGCTCCAGTTCCTGCTACTGGTGGTCGGCGGCGGGCTGACGCTTCTGTCGATTGGCGCCTTCGGCTACCTGGTCCTGGGTGCGGTGCTGGAGCCACTGGGGATCTCGCCGCCGTCGCCCGGCCGGCGCGGCCCCCCGGAGTAGCTCGGTCCGGTGGGCTGAAGCCCGCGGCGGGCGAGATTCGGGTATGACCACGGTCTGTGTTCTCTGTGACCCGCCGCGCGAGGGGGTGGCGCTCCCCGGGCTGGCCGAGGAGACGCCCCTCTCGGCCGCCGAGGCCGCGGGGCTGTACGGCGCGATGCTGAAGGACGTCTGCAGCGCCGTCGCCGCCAGCGGCGGCGACCTGCTTGTCAACTACCGTCCGGACGACGCGCTGCCGGACGCCCCGGTTGATTCACTCACCCAGATACGCTCGACCGTCGACAGCGCGATCGACGCCGCTGACGTCCGCTTCGAGGTGCAGGTCGGTGAGACGTTCGCCGGCCGGGCCGGCAACACGGTCACCCACCTCCTGGAGCGCGAGGAGGTTACCACCACCGCAGTCGTGGAGCCGACCGCCGCCTTCCTGATGCGGTCGATCGTCGATGAGGCGGCGATGAAGCTCCGGCGCAGCGAGGTAGTGCTGGGACCGACGACCCGGGGGCGGGTGTACTACGCCGCCTTCGGCTCGACGGTGAACTTCGAGGACGCGTACGCGCCGTCGGCGCAGGTGACTCTCACCGAGCGGGCGCTGGAGGCCGGCCACGACGTTGACTTCCTGCCGATGCTGCCGGTCGTGGAGACGGGCGACGACCTGCTGTCCGCAGTGGCCACCATCGAGGCCCGCTGGACCGCCGGGCGACCGGTTCCGAAGTACACCGCCGAGTTCCTCGACGGGGTGGGGCTGTCAGTCGTCGCCGGCGAGGAGGGTCTGGAACTGGTGACCGACAGGGATTAACGCTGGGCGCCGGTAGAGCAGGCCGCGGTGGGATGGCGGAGTCCGGCCCAACGCGCCGGTCTTGAAAACCGGTGGCCTCGTGCCTCCTGGGTTCAAATCCCAGTCCCACCGACTCCCAAACGATCGGAGCCTCCAGCGGCCGGTCCGATATGACGCCGTGATACCGAACCCTGAGGAGAAGTACGGCACCGAGCCGCTGTCCGATCCCTCGGACGCTGTCGCCACCGCGGCTGTCGCGGAGGCGGTCGTGATGATTGGCGAAGGGGAGCGCCCTCCAGCGGGTCCTACCGGCCGCGGCGCTGCTCCTGATGGAGGTGGTCCGCGACGAGGATGTCTCCTACCACTACCTTCCTGGCGACAAGCCGCTCACTCCGACCCCCTGTCTGGTGGACCGCCTCAAGAAGCACCTCGTCAGCGCTAGCTTTCCTACCCGCTGCGGGCCGACTCGGACAACGACTGCCATGAGACCGTCACCGAGATTGAGCGCTACCACTCAGAGGGAGCACTCTCGTTGTGCATGGAGTCAGCGGCGCTGTGGACGGCGTGTCGCCACCGCGGCGCCGCGACAGCGACCGTTCACGAGATCAGGGATTACCTCGATTCGGAAGAGCGGACGCCCGGGGTGCCCGCCGACCGAGACTCAAAAGAGAGACTCGACCCCGTGACGGGGCGCTGACCGACTACCTCGGGACCGAGTGACTCCCCCTCACTCCCTCCACAGTTGCGATTCGGGGTGGAACTCCAGCCACGCGAACCAGAACAGCTCCTGTCCGACGGGGGCCAGCCGCTCGCCCTCGAACGGCCCGTCGAGCGCGTGCCCGGTCAGCCGGTCCCAGCGAGACCCGCCGGCTTGGAGCGTCCCCTCCTCACCCGCAGCGACCGACAGCGCGCGGCCGTCGACCCGCCGGTCGTAGCCCGCCAGCGTTCCGTCCGGTCCGGCCGTCACGACGACCACCAGATCGCCGACGCGGTCGCTAATGACACCCGCCTCCACGACCGCCTGCCGAGGGTACGCTCGCGCGGTGCCGTCGCTTTCGATCCCGAGGATCCGGGTTTTGGGATGGAGCCGGTTGTCCCTGAACTCCTCGTCCGAGAGGCCGACGTCCTCAATGTTCTGATAGCCCACGTACGGGTCGGTCGCGTAGTTACGCGTCACTCGGCCGGCGACGGTGCCCGACTCCGGCGGCGGCCGGAGAACGCGCGTGTCGGGGTGAGCCCCGCGCCACGCGCCCAAGGTGGTCAACGACGAGGGCACCAGTGACAGCCGGTCGCCGGTTCGGGGCCCGCGGATGGCCGTCGCCAGTAGCTGGCTCCAGAGGCTGTCGCTCGGCCGGTCGTACAGAACCAGGTCGTGGCGGTACAGCAGCCCCGAGACGCCGAACACTGCAGGGTCGCCGTTCACCGTCCGCTCGGCGGCGACGGCGCTCCCACAGAGGGGACAGTAAGTGACCAACAGCGGGCCCCCGAACGTGTCATTTACCGCCTCGTGCCAGTTCAGCACGGCCAGCGGGTATGCTCGGGCCTCGCCGCCCCGCTCAACGCCGATAACGGGATCATCGTCAGAGAGCCGCGGGCGCACTGTATACGCCTGTCCCGTCGGGCCGCGGGCTTCAGCCTCGACGCCCGACCAGTCGGTGCCGAAGACGGGGTTGGTGATGGCGGGGATGGCATCCCGCGGCGCCCCCCTTACAAGGTCGCTCTCGGGGACCGGTAGGTCGGGCTGCCCGGTGGCCGGCGTGGGAGACATCCGCTCTCCGGACTCCTGCTGGGTACAGCCCGCCAGCCCGGCCGAGAGGCCCCCGACCAGCGCCAGCAGACGGCGACGCTCCATGGGAGATGATGGTGTCGGGAGAGCAAAGCCCGGTCGGGGGTGTGCGCGAGGTGCGGACGGGCGCTCAGTCGTCGGCCGGCTGTTCCCGGCGGCCGATTGCCGGTCGGGTGATCTCTCGGTCGGCCGGCTCGTCGGGGATGTCGTAGGGGTACTCCCCGGTGACACAGCCAAGACAGAGATTAGCCCGCGAGCGCTCCAGCGCCGCGGAGATGGCGTCGATGGAGAGATACGACAGGGAGTCGGCACCGACCTCGTCGCGTATCTCCGCGGGGCTGCGGTCAGCGGCGATCAGCTCTTCGCGTGAGGCCATGTCGATTCCCATGTAGCAGGGCGCCACGATGGGCGGCGAGCCGATGCGGAGGTGGATCTCCTCGGCTCCGGCCTCTCTGAGGAGGGTGACAAGCTGGTTCGATGTCGTGCCCCGAACGATGCTATCGTCGATGAGGGTCACCGTCCGCCCCTCGACGGTTGAACGGATAGGGTTGAGCTTCAGCCGCACTGCCCGCTCGCGGGCGTCCTGGGTAGGCATGATGAACGTCCGACCGACGTAGCGATTCTTCATTAACCCCTCGGCGAACTCCACATCCGCGCCGTCCTCGCCCGCGGCCTCAGCGTACCCCGAGGCGAACGCCCGCCCAGAATCGGGCACCGGCATCACCACGTCCGTGTCCACGCCGGCCTCGGTCCACAGTTGTCGGCCCAGCTCCCGCCGGGCGTCGTAGACGAGGCTGCCGTCGATGACGCTGTCCGGTCTGGCGAAGTAGACGTGCTCGAAGAAGCAGCCGGCAGTGTGCTCGCGCTCAGCAAGCTGGTAGGACTCGAAGCCGGTCCCATCGGGGGATAGCACTACCAGTTCACCCGGCCGGACGTCCCGCACGAGCTCGCCATCCAGCGTGTCCACGGCGGCGCTCTCACTGGCGAGCACGTAGCCGTCCTCCAGCTTGCCGATACACAGCGGCCGGTTGCCCTGCGGATCACGCAGCCCCATCACTGTGTCGTCGTGGCTGATCGTCAGCGAGTACGAGCCGTGGATTCGCTCCATTGTCCGGCGCACCGCTCGGATGAGGTCCTCCTCCAGCAGGTTGCGCGCGAGGTCATGGGCGATCACCTCCGTGTCTCCATCGGAGGTGAACGCGTGGCCCTTGTCCTCCAAGTCCGCGCGAACCTCGTCGGTATTGACGAGGTTGCCGTTGTGGGACAGCCCCAATGCGCCGGACTTGAACGAGACGGAGAATGGCTGGGCACAACAGGTGTTTACCCCGCCGCTGGTGGGGTAGCGCACGTGCCCGATGCCGACCGACCCGTTCAGCCCGTCCAAGTCATCCTCCGAGAACGCGTCCCCGACCAGCCCCATCTCCACGTGCTCGTACTGTTGGAACCCGTCGTGAGTGACGATGCCCGCCGACTCCTGACCGCGGTGCTGGAGCGCGTACAGCGCGTAGTAGATCGGCCGGGCTGCCCCGCGCCCGGTCAGCGACACGCCGACGACACCGCACTTCTCTCGTGGTTCGTCAGCCCCCGACCGGCTGTCTGTCATCGGTAGTACGGTCAGTGGCGAGGGTTAAAAATCCCGTCGTCGTGTGTGTTGGCCCGCACACGACCGCTGAGTATATACATGTTCGTGCATATCGTCGCTACAGATTTGCCGGACTCGGGGCTGTTCGGGGGGACTGCGCCGAGAGAAGAGCCTTACTCGTCAGCCTTCGACTGCCACTCGTAGCTGCGGCGCTTCGCGCTTTTTCCGAAGCCGCAGGCCGAGCAGACCTTCTTTTTCGCATGGTAGGATTTCTCGCCGCAGCGGCGGCACTTCACGTGTGTGGTCGTGTTCTTCTTGCCCTGAGATGGTGTCCCGGCGCCGGTCATGGATGTATCGACACCACGTTGTCCCCGCGGATAATCGTTACGTCCTCGCCGCCCAGTACCAGGTTCATATGTTGGTCGTACCCCTCTAACGCGCCGGTATAGGTGTCGCCGTCTTTCAGCTGGACGGTTACCTCCTCGCCGAGGGTCTCCTCCAGTACGTCGAGCGGTCGCCCTGTCATGCTCGCATCCCCAGCGCCCGGCGGCTTAATTCCACCGGGACCGGCCTTACAGCTCCACGTGGAGGTCGTACTCGTGGGCGCGCTCCCCGACGACGCCAAGCAGGTCCGCTATCGCCTCCAGGTCGTCCGTGTCGATGACCTCGACAGGAGTATGCATGTAGCGGTTCGGCAGACCGATGTTCAACGACGGGATGCCGCTCCGGCTAGTAAAGACGGCGTCGGCGTCCGTCCCGGTGCGCGAGCCGGCGGCCTGTAGCTGGATGTCGATACCGGCTCCATCCGCGGCCTCCCGGGCTCGGTCGACTAGACGCGGGTGGTTGGTCGATCCTCGCGCAACGACCGGCCCGCCACCCATCTTGACACCGGTGTGGCGCTTGGCAGGCACGTCCGGGCTGTCGGTGGCGTGGGTGACATCCACCGCGACAAAGGCGTCCGGGTCGAGGTCGAACCCGATCATACGGGCGCCGTTCAGCCCCACTTCCTCCTGAACGGTGGCGACAGCGTACACCGTCGCCTCGGTGCCGGCCTCGGCGGCCCGCCGTAGCCCCTCGGCGGCGGCCCAGATGCCGATTCGGTTGTCCATCCCCCGCCCTGTCAGGCGGGTACCCTCCATCTCGTACAGCTCCGTCGCGAACGTGATCGGATCGCCCACCTCTACTAGACCCTCAGCGGCCTCGGCTGAGTCAACTCCGATGTCCACGCGCATCTCGCTGATGTCGTCGACGGTGTCCTCCCCGTTCTCCCGGAGATGGATGGCCGTCTGCCCGATGACCCCGTGGACCGGCTCCTCGCCGTGGACGGTGACGTGCTGGCCCCGAGAGACAGTCCGGTCCGAGCCTCCGATGCGTGTCAGCGAGAGGAATCCGTCCTCGCCGATCTCCCGTATCATGAACCCGATCTCGTCGGCGTGGCCGCCGAAGGCGATGTTCCCCTCACCCGACCCTTCGTAGACGGCAACGGCGTTGCCGTAGGCGTCCGTTTCCACCTCGTCGGCAAACTCCTGAACGTACTCCGTCCACACGCGCTGGGCGGCCGTCTCGAACCCGGAGGGTGAGGCCGTCCGGAGGAGGTTGTAAAGGAACTCCCGGCGGCGGTCGTCTAGCGCCATGGGCTGTATTGTTGCTCAAGCTACATGAGCACGGCGATGTCGGGTCGCCTGCCTGTGGGTAAGTCTACTCTCCCTTCGAGAGCCGTCGAATCGACTCCGCGAGCACGCTCACTCCGACCGGCAGGGAGTCCTCATCAACGTCGAAGGTGGCGGTGTGGTGGCCGCCGGGGTGGTCAGTGCCGACGCCGACGTAGGCGGCCGTGCCGCCGTGGTCCTGCACCCGCCGCATGATGTAGGTAGCGTCCTCGCTGCCGCCCAGTTCGTCCCGGTCGAGCACCGTCTCCACGCCGGACGTGGCCCCGGCGACCTCGGCGACCAGGGCCCGGAGGTTCTCATCGCTAACGGCGCTGGGAGCCTCCCCCGCAACGGTGACGTCCACCTCGCAGTCGTGCATCTCTGCGGCGGAGCGCAGCACCCGTTCGGCGTGCTTGGCCATGTAGTCTTTCAGTTCCGTCGTCGAGCCGCGCACCTCCCCTTCGATGTAGGCGCCTTCGCTGATGATGTTCGTCGCCGACCCGCCGCGGATGATGCCAGCGTTTACGCGGGTTCGGCCGTCGCCGTGGCGGGGAATCGCGTACAGGTTCTGGACGGCCGTCGCCAGCGCGAGGTTGGCGTTTCGGCCGTCCTCCGGGTGGGCGCCAGCGTGGGAGGGTTCCCCGGTGAACGCCGCCTCAACGTGCTGGACCGCGAGGAAGCCGTCGATACCCGCTACCACCTCGCCCGTCGGATGATCGAGGCCGACGTGGACCGCCAGCAGATGGTCGCAGTCATCGAACTCACCGGACTCGGCGACGGCCTTCCCACCGCCGATCACCTCCTCGGCCGGTTGGAACACGATCTTCAGGGTGCCCTCAAAGTCGCTCTGCTTGACAGCCTCAATGACCCCGAGGCCAAATGTGATGTGGGCATCATGGCCGCAGGCGTGCATCGCGCCTGTTTCCGAGCGGAACCCCTCCGCCGCTGGGACGTGGTCCTCGCCCTCCGATTCCGGCTGGGGAAGGCCGTCGATGTCCACCCGCAGGCCGACCGTCGGCCCTTCGCCTTGCTCGATGACCGCCAGCGCGCCGGTGTGACCGCCCTCCATCCGCTCCAGCAGGTCCTCGCTGACTCCGGCTGCCCGGGCGTCCTCGAACCAGCGGGCGATCTCCTCGTCGTCGGGGACACCCATGCGGGCGTCGCTCTCGATGAATTCTTGGCCGACCAGCAGCCGGTCGACACCGATAGCCTCCAGCTCCTCGACGATTCGTGCGGTGGTCCTGAACTCCCGCCAGGCTGGCTCTGGAAACCGGTGGAACTCCCTGCGCAAGCCGACGAGCCGCTCGCGATCTGTCGCAGTCTCGGAACTCATACTCTCACGTCAGGCGCCCGGGGCTTAGTTCGCTCGAAGGCGCCTCAGTCGTCGCCCGCCGGCTCCTCCTCGGCTACCGGCGACTCCGCGGGCCGCCCGGCAGGGGTGCCCCGTACGTTACCCTCGCGCCAGGTCCCCCGCCTGAACCAGAGCCAAGCGATGACGGCGCCGGAGACGTTCGACACCGCGAACGACGCCCACAGCCCCGGCGGGCCGAACAGCGTCGCCCCCACCGCGGCAACGGGGAGCCGGATGACCCCGAGCATGAGGATGGCGACGCCGGCGGCGATCATCGTGTGGCCGGCGCCCCGGAAGCCGCCGGTGAACGCCCGCATGATGCCGGTGAACCCGAACGTGAGTGCTACAATCCGGAGGAAGGTTACCCCCTCCTCGATGACGAGCGGGTCGTTCGTGAACACGGCGAC
>CAZLOO010000034.1:0-13178 GCA_964561055.1 uncultured Halobacteriales archaeon | reverse complement strand
CGAGCACGCGGTCGCGCTGCCAGCGGGTCAGCCCGACACGGTTGCACAGCGCCTGAGTGATGCGCATCTTGTCGAGGAAGTGCGCCCGGGCGCTGTGGCCGGCCATCGCGGGGTGACGCTCCTCGTGGAGCCGGCGGAGCCGGTCGGGGACGTCGCCGTCCGGCGACTCCGGTCGGCCGATACGGGTAGCGCTGGGCGAGACGACGTCCCACCGCCTGACGAACTCGTTGCGGTGGGCCTCCACGCGGTCCAGCGACCCCGACCCCGGCCGGCTCACCGGTTCGGGCCGTTCTGCCTCCTCCCGCTGGTCGCCCTCGTCCATCGGGCCGTAATCAGGACCGGCGGTATTTCAAAGGCTGGGGAAGTTCCCGCTATCGCAGTAGTTTGCCGACCAGAAGCAGTTGGAGAGGCGCCACTACCGGCGCGCGAAAGTAAGGTAGCCGGTGTGGCCGACACCCGCCGTGGAGGGGCGGCTACCGCGCTCGCCGAACTCCATCTCACGCTGGATCGTCTCCAGAGTCTCGATCCCCTCAAGGCCTGCTTCGCGGGCGGCGAGTGCCACATCGCGAGCCCCCTCCACGAACGGGACGTACGCCGCGAGGAAGCCGCCCGCCACCAGCAGATCAGGGGCGTGCTCGGCGACTGCGGGTGCATCGGCAGTGTCGAGTGTTACTAAATCAAAACGACCGACGTCGTGCTCTTTGATTGCCTCCAGCACGTCCCCGGTGCGAACGTCCACCTGGTCCTCGATGTCTGCCAGCGCCATATTCTCGCGGGCGACGTCGGCGAAATCCGTGTTCTGCTCGTAGGTGGTCACATCACAGCCAGCTCGGCCGAGATAGGCCGCCAGAACGCCGGTACCGGTGCCGGCGTCGAGCACGTGGTCGCCGCCTGCGGCGCCGGTATGGCCCATCAGTAGGCCGATGTCGCGGGGCATCATCGGCGCGCCGGTGCGCTCGAAGTGTGCGAACAGATCCGGTCCCCGCAGAGCCCGCACCGCGAACTCCTCGCCGAGATGGGTCTCTACCGTGTCACCCGGCTCCGCATCGGGAGGAAGCTCGATTACTCCAAGATCGGTCCCGAGGCTCTCGCCTGGCTCCAGGAGGAACTCCCGGGAGCCCCGGACGACCAGTAGCGTCACCCTTCGAGATGCGACACCGCCGCCGCAAGATCGCCGTTCTCGGCAACCAACGCCGCCCGGGCGTCGGCCTCCGAGACGCCGGTGCGCTGGGCGACGATCTCCACGTCGGACTGGGGGATGTCAGCGCCGGCGTCTCCCCCCTCGCTCTCGTCCTCACCGTCGTCCCCAGCCTCGGCATCAGCCTCCCCGAGCGCCCGGCTAGTCGGGGAGCCGACGATCTGGTAGGTCGACTGGCCCTGGGCGTCCATGCGTTGGACCTCCGCGTCGGTGAACACTAACTCCTCGTCGGCCGTCCGGATGACGACCTCCTCGGCGTCAATCTCCTCGAGGTCGATCCCCATCTGGCTCATCATCTGCTGTAGCTTGCGCGGGTCGAACCCGCCACCGCCGCCTCCGAACATGGATTCATAATGGCGGCCGGCGGGCAAAAGCGTACTGTCTCTCTATAGGTAGACGAGGTGAGTGTCTTGGGGCTTGACCTCGAGGCGATTTACGCGAAGGGGTCTTCGTACCCGTTGCGGATGTAGTAGCGCATCCGGTTGCCATACGTGCGGTCGGCGGGGTGCTCGGCGACCTGCTCGTAGCGCACTACCCCATCCGGGTCGATGACGTATGTTCCAGCGATCCCGGTGACGCCGTGACTGGTCTCCTGAGTACCGCTGTACTGCTCGGCCACCACTCCGTCCGGGTCCGCGAGCAACTGGAACTCGAAGCCGAACCGGTCGCGCATCCCGACGAGGTCGGCCACCTCCGAGGTCACAACGGGGAGGACGTCCACGCCGTCATTGAACCACAGGTCGTAGGACACCTCGCTGAAGGTGGTCAGTTGCTCGGCACAGAACGAACACCAGTGCCCGCGGTTCACGAGCACTACCGACGGCCCGCGCTCCAAGGTTTCCGTGAGGCTGGTGGTGCCGCCGTCGGTGCTCTGCAGTTCGAACGCGGGTGCCCGCTCGCCGTCGAGGCTCATATCTACAGGAGAAGCCCTTCCCTCGTCAAGCTGGGGGTGGCGATGCGTGGCACAGCATCGGACCGCGATAGCCTCAGGACTCGCCGGCGCCCTCGCGGACGAAGACTGCCACCCCGGTCTCGAAGTCCCGCATCGCCCCGGCTGGGAGCTCGGCGCGCCCAACAGCGAGGAGCGTCCCGTCGTAGACGACCAGCACCTCGTCGCCCGGGCGGACGTCGTCGTCCACCTCTCGGACGAACCGCGCGAAAGCGTTCTTTCCGTCCCGGACGAACGGGACGCTCTCCTCGCCGACAGCGACCGCCGGTCGGCCAAGGCTCTCGTGTAGCCGCCGCCCCCCCGCGAGCCCGAGTGTGAACCGGCCGTCCGTGCCGTAGCTGACCAGTCGCTCGCCGGATTCCTGGCCGCCGGGGGTGAACAGTTGCTGGGGTCGGCCGCTGGAAGTCCGGGCGACGACCAGCTCGGATTCCGGGAACAACGCTGCTCCGGCGCCCCTACCGAACTGGTAGTCCGCGACCGTCCGCAGGGTCGCCCGCTCGTCGGCGTCCATACAGGGCTGGTACTCGCTGGCGGGCATAAGCGCAGCGACTGTGAGCGGCGGACGACGCGACCGATTTTTGTAACCCCCCGTGCAATCCGTGTGTATGCCCGCCGAAACGTACGACGTACTCGTGGTTGGAGGCGGGACCGCGGGGGCGTTCGCCGCTGCAACGGTCGCCCGTGAGGGCCTGGACGTCGCCATCCTTGAGCGCAAGAGCGCCGACGCGGCCGGCCACATCGCCTGTGGGGACGCGATCAAGGGGACCAGCGCGTTCCCGGACGTCATCGACCGTGAGCGGCTCCGCGAGGAGTCGTTCACGAACCAGGGGATCGTCCGCGCAGTGTTCGAGAATCCCCAGAATGGTGAGTCTCTCGAGATACCCTTCGGCGACTCCGCCGGCGCCGTCGTCGACCGCAAGCGCTATGGCGAAGTGCTGCTGGAGGAAGCCGAGGCCGCTGGCGCGGATATCCACTACGATACGGTCGTCCGGGACGTCACCGAGAACGGCGCCGTCGACGGGGTGAAGGCCACGCGCAAGGGAAGCGTCCGCAACTACGAGGCCGATGTCGTGATCGACGCCGCCGGCGCGCTGTCGATTCTTCAGGACAAGGCAGACCTCCGGGACGCCACCTTCGACACGAACGTGGACTTCCAACAGTTCTGCTCGGCCTACCGCGAGGTGATCGAGGTGGAGGAGCCGGTGGACTGGCAGGACGCGCTGGTGTTCAAACCTACAGAGCAGCTGGGATATCTCTGGTACTTCCCCCGAACGCCAACCCAAATCAACGTCGGGTTGGGCTTCCAGATGAACAAGGAGCCGATGAAGCTCGTCCGGGCGCTGAAAGAGGACATTCAGGACCGAGCGGAATTCGCCGGCGCCACCGTGCGAGACAAACTCGGCGCGGCGCTGCCGACCCGCCGCCCGTACGACTCAGCGGTCGCGCCGGGGTTCATTGCGGCCGGGGACGCCGCGGGTCACGTCAACCCCATCACGGGCGGCGGCATCCCCGGGGCGGCGAAGGCGGGCCACTGGGCTGCCCGGGCCGCAATGAACGCCATCGACGAGGGGCGTACGAACGACGAGGCGGCGATGTGGGAGTACAACCGCCAAGTGATGACGGACTTCGGGAAGCGCTTCGCCGCGATGGACCTGTACAACATCTGGGGCAGCGCTCAGGATCTCGACGAGATACTCGACATCGTCACGAAGCTGCCGGCCCAACAGTTTGCGGACACGGTCGCGAAGAGCGGCTCGACCTCGATGGGGCTGTGGACGAAGCTGAAGACGGCGGTGAAGACGTTCGGCCACTGGGGGATGCTGTACGACCTCCGGGAGGTAAACCGTCGGGCCCAGGAGCTAAAGACGGTGTACGACGACTACCCTGACTCCCCCGAGGGCTTCGAAGCCTGGCGGAATCGCCGCGACGAGGTACTTGAGGACGTATACGAGATCGCCGGCGCGGAGCCGAAGTACTAATTTCGACTTCTTTACTGCGGCGGGTGGGCTGGCGCCCACTCCCCTCGCAAAGAGGTCGATCAGAAACAGCTGTTTGCTCGCTACCTCCAGCGGCTCGTTCGCCGTCGATGTGTTTCCCTGCCCCCGCCACCGAACTGCGCTGCTCGAATCCGCTCACGTATCGCCTCCCCTTTGGGACTCTCTCGTTCTTCTTCACAACCGGTTTATCTCGCCCGAACGTCGTTTAGGGCGATGTCACACCAGCGACTCGACTCGGGAGAGGTCCCCGAGGCGAGCGGGATGCCGATGCTCGGGCTCGGAACGTGGGAGAACACCGATCCTGACGACTGCGCCGAGAGCGTCCGGACGGCGATCGAGACCGGCTATCGCCACATCGACACCGCGCAGGCGTACGGAAACGAGGCCGATGTCGGCCGAGGGATAGCGAACGCCGACATTCCGCGCGAGGAGCTGTTCGTGGCGACGAAGGTGTGGATCGACCGCCTCGCGCCCGAGGACGTCCACTCCTCGACACGCGAGAGCCTGGAGAAGCTCGGTACGGAGTACGCCGACTTGCTCTACGTTCACTGGCCGGCCGGGGAGTACGACCCCCTGCAGACGCTGGAGGCGTTCGCGGAGCTAAAATCCGAGGGGCTGGTCGAGCATATCGGCGTTTCGAACTTCGAGCCGCAACACGTCGACACCGCCCGTGAGGTGCTCGGGGAGTACCCGTTCGCCAATCAGGTGGAGATACACCCACTCCTCCAGCAGGAGAGGCTCCGTGAGTACGCCGAGGAGACCGGCGTGGAGCTTGTCGCCTACTCTCCCCTGGCCCGTGGAGGAGTCTTCGACGTGCCGGAGGTGAACGATATCGCCGAGAAGCACGGTGTCAGCGAGGCGCAGGTGAGCCTCGCGTGGCTCCGCGAAAAGGGAGTGACCGCCATCCCGAAGGCGACTGGCGCGGCACATATCGAGGACAACTGGTCGTCGCTGAGCCTCGATCTCGACGCCAGGGACATCGAGCGTATCGACGCCATCGATCGAGAGGACCGCCGGGTCGACCCGTCGTTCGGTCCTGACTCCTGGTAAACCGGGACTACCGTCGGGGTCGCCAGCCGGAACTTTCACTTGCCGCGTCCGAGAGCCACAGATATGGTCGTCGAGCGGGAGTACCGCGGGCCTATCCAGGGGGCGATCCACGACCTGCGTACGCTCCACCGGCTGTGGATGGCGGCGGCGTTCCCGAAGCTCCGGCAGAACCACAGTGTTCTCGGGCGCTGGAAGCCCGAAGCCGGCCGTCAGCAAGTGCTGTACTACACCTGGGCCATCCTAGGCGGGCTGGCGTTGGCGGTGACCTACCCGCTGCTATTGATTGGACTTGCGACCCGCTTCTACAGCCGCCGGTTTGACAGCGCCGGCACCCGGTTGGGGCTAGCAGGGGTGCTCGTCGTAACGGCGGTCGTCTGGGGGCTGCTCACCCTGCTGGCCCGAGTACGGTTCTCACCGACCGGGTTCGTCGCAGTCGCGGCCGCCAGCC
Source organism: uncultured Halobacteriales archaeon (assembly GCA_964561055.1). Classification (GTDB taxonomy): domain Archaea; phylum Halobacteriota; class Halobacteria; order Halobacteriales; family Haloarculaceae; genus CAZLOO01. The sequence continues at coordinate 7,536 of CAZLOO010000034.1, read as the reverse complement.
TCGTCGCCGTCGTCAGCGCCGGCCTCTCGTGGGTGTTCGTCCGTGTTGACGGGCGCCCGGTTACAGTGCTTCTGGCCTACCCCGCGGCGATGAACGTGGTCTTCCTCCCGCCGGTGGTGGCGGCGCTCTACTCGCCGGCGTTGGCGGATATCATCTTTCCGAATAGCACGTCGCTGGCCATCTGGCTGCTGGACAACGTGCTCGTGATCGGGAATCTGAACACGTTCTTCCGCGAAACGTTCGAACTTGAGGGTGTCGCCTACGTGGCGATGTGGTTCGGAATCGCCGTCCCACTGGGCTGGTTCTTCGGCATCGTCGTCACCGTTGCGGACCTCGTCCGGCCGAAGGGCGAGGACACCGAGGGCAACGCCGACAAGGTGGGCTGAGTCGGGACCCCGCCATCAGTCGGTGCGTCCTGTAAGAGTTAACAGCACCGGAGGTCAACCTCCTGCATGGAGTTCGATCTGACACGGACGGCCGCCGTCTTCCTCGCGGTCGTCGCCCTCGGCGTCGCCGCCCTGATCGTCGCCCCGTTCATGGGTGCCCGCACTGTATTGATGATGGTCCTCCCGTCGATGCTCGTATTCGGGTTGATTTGTCTCGCAATCGGCGTCCAGTACGGCGAACACCGCGCGACGCGGTAGTCCGGATGGAGGCGGTGGTGGGGGAGCCAACCTACTGCGAGTGAGTGCGGCAACGGTGTCTGAGCGAGCAGGCGCTTTCAGCCGGGCCTTTTTGATAAGGGAGTCGTCGTAGACGACCCGATGTAGTGGAACGGTCGAGTTTAGTACTCGTCTAGGTCAGTCCCTACGGAGCAGACGTACTCCCCGGTTGCGACCTGGGGGAGCCGGCGGCTCCGCCAGAACAGCCCGTCACCGTCGGCGGTCACAGTCGACTTTACCCGGCCGAACGTGTCGGTGACGTCGAACAGAGGGTCCCCGCGCTCGACGCGGTCGGCGAGACCGACATGGAAGTCCACCAGCCCGCCGGCAGGGGCGCCGTACTGCTCGAAGCCGCTGGCGCGTACCTGCTCGCGGAGCCCTACGTCTCCGTCGAGAAACCCGTAGTACCGTAACACGTTCATTACACCCTGAACTCCCGTAGAGATACTCTCGCGATTCCATCCGACGCTACCGCCAAGCTCCGGGTCTACGGTGGGCACGCCCTCGTCCGGTGCCGCCCGGGCGAGCTGGCCGTCCGGGCCCTTCTGATCGAGCACGTGGCCGCAGTCGAACACCTTCGCCAGCTCCAGGCACTCCCGGTGGAGCCGGTGGCGAGGACCACACCTGACGCGGGTCTCGTTGATCATCCGGCTGGTCGAGCCCTGGTGGAGGTCAAGCGCCAGGTCCGCGCCGCTGGCCACCTCGAAAGTCGCGTTGGCGATGCGCTCGCTGGAGGTGCCGTTGGCGTCCCCTGGGTAAGCGCGATTCATTTTGGTGTCGTCGATAGGGTTACGATGCTCGGCGACTTGGAACGCGTGGATGTTGACGATACCGATGATGTGGATCTCCCCGCGCAGCGTCGCGGGGTCGAGCTGGGGGACGAGCTGTTGAAGTACGCCGACGCCGTTGAGCTCGTCGCCGTCGCTGACAGCCTGCAGATAGAGGGTGTCACCGTCGGCGGCGCCGTTGACGACCGCGACCGGGAGGCCCACCTCGCTGCCGTCGCGGGCCTCCCCGACCGTGAGCCGCCCCGTGGCTATCTCCCCGGGGGCGGCGGTCGCGGTCCCGATGGTCGTCATTACCGGGATGGGGGGTTTCTCGCCCTTAGCCGGTTCGGTTTCGGCAGGGCAGGAACCGCAGTACGCAACCCTATTAAGCCTCGCCAGGCCTAATGCCCTCCGGCGCGTACACCGGCCGTGAGCAGCGACGACGTGCCCGAGCGCCCGGGCGGGGCGACGGCACTAATGAAGGAGTTGGGCGTCCCGCGCAAGGCCGTGGTTGGCACCGTCACTGGCATCGTCGTCGCCGGCGTCGTGTACGCCGTCCGGGTGTTCGAACTGCTCGGGCCCGCCCCCGATGCCGGCGGCCCGTTCCTGTTTCTAACGCTGGCGTTCGTGCTGGCGTTCGGTATCGCCGTGTTGGTGACATTCGTCCTGACCGCACGGGCGGCGATCCAGCGCGTCCGCGAACTATGAGCCCGCCAGCTCCTGCATCGCGTCGGTCGCCTCCGGGCTCCCCTTGACGATAATCCGGTCGTCGGCTCGGAGTTGTGTCTCGGCGCCGGGTGATCCGACCCAGCCTTCGTCCGTGTCGCCGCGGCGGACCGCGATGACGCGCGCGCCGGTCTCCGTGCCGGCGGCGGTCTCGCCGAGCGTACGCCCATCCAGCCGGCTCCCCGATGCAACGGTCAGCCGGACGATGGTCTCGTCGGACTCCTCAAACGCCGCCGCGATGACCGGGTGGGTGCCCATTCCGCGGAGCACGCCCTCGCTGATCTCCAGAGCGGCGTCCGAGATGACCTCTGTCGCGCTCCCCAGCCGGACTAGCCCACGGAGACTGACGGGGTCCTCGGCCCGGGCGGCCGCCCGGAGTGTCCACGCCTCGAAGCGTGACTGAAGAGCGTCCACTTCCGCCTCCAGCTCCAGCACTTCCTTGGCGACGTCCGGGCTGTCGAACAGCACAGCCCCGTAAGCCAGGTCCACCGCCAGTTCGGAGGTGTTTTTCATCGTGACGATGGAGTCGACCGCCCGCTCCAAGTCCGCGTCCGGGGGAGCCTCGGCCGGCCGGTCGTCGTACGGCTCATCGGCGAGTAGCTCGTGGGCGCTCCCGACAGCGCCGGCCGTTCCCCGCAGGACGACGGCGTCCCCGCTCTCGATACGTGTCTCCCCGTCCGGGTCGAGCAGCCACTTCCCTTCCCGGCGGAGGGCGATGACCCGCGCGCCCGTACGGGTTTCCAGTTCGAGCTCCCCGAGCGTCCGGCCGGCGCCCTCTGCCTCGGGGGGTACTGTCGCCCGGGCCAGCGTCTCGGCGGCCTCCGGTAGCGCTGCCCGCATCGCCTCCGGCAGCCCCACCTCGTCGATGACAACCTTCGCGATATCGCCGGCGGCGTCGGAGATTTTCTCGGCGGCGCCGACCACGCCGAGCACGGGCGCCAACGCCTTGGCATCCTCCGGCGAGCGAGCAGCCATCAGCAGGCTCATCCGCGCCTTCACCTGGAGCACATCCATTCGGTCCTCCAGTTCGAGTACCGCCTCGGCGACCGAGCGGTCGCCCAGCAGCACGGCCGAGTACGACAGGTCCACCAGCAGCTCGGCGGTGTCTTTCATCTCAGCGAGTACCGCCTTCACCGCTATCGGCTCGTACTCGACGTCGCTCATGGCCCGGCTACCCCGCCGCCGGACAAAAGACTGCGGGTGGCCCTACCGTTCCAGCCGGACGATGTCGGCGTGGCTCTCGCGCTCGCGGACAACGCGGGCTTCCCCGCCCTCGATGGCGACGTCCGCTGGCCGGGGCTGAGAGTGGAAGTTGCTCGCAAGCTCGTAACCATAGGCTCCAGTGTTACCGATGGCCAGCAGGTCGCCGCGCTCGGGACGGGTCAGCGGTCGGTCCGTGCAGAAGTTGTCCGCGCTCGTACACACCGGACCACCGATCGCCACCTGTTCGGTCTCGCCGTCTCCGGTGAGGTTGCGGATGGGGTGATATGAGCCGAACATGGCGGGCCGGATCATCGTCGTCATGCTGGCGTCCACGCCGACGACGGTGCGGTTGGGCGCTTCCTTGCGGGTGTTCACCTTCGTCAGGACAAGGCTCGCGTCGGCGACGACGTACCGGCCCGGCTCCAGCGCTAGGCGGGCGTCGATATCGCCGAGCGCCTCACGGGTAACCCTGGCCGCGCGCTTGATATCCAGCGGCGGTTCGTCCTCTCGGTACGGCACCCCGAAGCCGCCGCCGACGTCAGCGAACTCCAGCGGGCCGACCGACCGTACCAACCGGCCGAACTTCTTGACCGCACGCCGATGGTCCTCGAGGTCCTCGCCCAGCACGCCGCTGCCGACGTGCATGTGGAGGCCGACCAGGTTGAACCGCTCGCGGGCGTCGGCGACGACGTCGGCGGCCCGTTCCCAGGGGACACCGAACTTCGCGTCCTTCCCGGTTGCGACCTTCTCGTGGTGACCGGTGCCGATGCCGGGATTGACACGGACCGCCAGCCGGCCGTCGTAGCCCTGCTCCGCAAGCCGGTCGAGAGTGTCGGTCGCCCCCGCGGTGATCGTGAGCCCGGGGTACTGCTCCCAGTGGGAGACGGCGTAGTCTAGGTCGGCATCCGGCGGGTTGACCGCAGTGTACTGTATCCGGTTGCCGTCGGCACCGGCGGCCATCGCTCGGCGTATCTCCCCGCTTGCGGCACACTCGATCGGCGCGCCCTCCTCGACGAGCGCCTCCAGCACCGCGCCCCCGGTGTTCGCCTTCGCGGCGTAGAACACCTCCGCGTCGGGAAAGGCGGCGTCGATGCGGCGGTAGTTCTCCCGTATCCGGTCGAGGTCCGTGACGTAGAGGGGCGTGCCGTGCTCGGCCGCGAGGTCGGCCAGCCGGTCGGCGTCCCAGTCGGCGAGCCGCCGCACAGGGGGGCCATGGCGCAGTTGATCGCTCACCGGAGCACCTCCTCGCGCTGGCTCGCCTCCAGGGTGGACGCCTCGAGATCCGTCGCAACAACCGCTGGCTTGTACGCTCCGCCATCGAAGAGGTCGTGCTCGCCGATGCCGGACTCTACGTAGCGGATGAACGCCCGCCGCTCGGGCGGGAGCCGGCCGTAGATGACCTCCTCCTCGACGAGGTCATACACCGGTATTCGGGGGGTGAGAAGCGTGTTCTCTCCGACGACACAGTCCTCGCCGACGACGAACCCGCTGGTGACCCGACAGCCAGCGCCAAGAGAGACATCGTCCTCGACGACCACGGGGGCGTCCTCAACGGGTTCCAGCACGCCGCCGATGAGGGTGTTGGCGCCGAGTTTCACGTCGCTGCCTACCTGCGCGCAGGAGCCGACCGTATCACAGGAATCCACCAGCGTCCCGTCGCCAACGTGGGCGCCGACGTTGACGAACGAGGGCGACATCATGATGGCGTCGCTCCCGATGTAGGCACCTCGCCGGACAACGGTACCGTCGGGGGTATTCCGGGTACCCCGCGCTCCCAGGTCGTCCGTCTCACGGAGCGGGAGCACGTCGTGGTACTCCACGCCGCCGTAGCTGTACGGCTCCGTGGGCCGGAGCGCGAAGTTCAGCAAGACGCCACGCTTCACCCACTCGTTGGCCCTCCACTCATCGCCGCGGCGCTCGGCGGCGCGCACCTCGCCATCCTCAAGCGCTTCGAGAAACGCCTCCAGGGTTGGCATCGCCCGCTTTGGGGCGGTTTCGCCGGCTTCGTGACGCTCCCATAGCGCCTCTATCTCGCTCTCCAGGCTCACTCCTCACCACCCCGGAGAACGTCCGCGAACCCGTACCGGCCCGGCGGCCTTCCGGCGAGCCACTCGGCGGCGTCGACGGCGCCGTCGGCGAACGCCCGCCGTGACTCGGCGCGGTGGGTGAGCGTCACCACCTCGTCGTTAGCCGCGAACAGGAGTTCGTGTTGGCCACGGACGTTTCCTGCTCGGCGGACGTGAACGCCGACCTCCTCCGGGCGCCGGGGGTGGACCCCCTCACGGCCGTACTGCTCGTCGTGCTCGCCGGCGCCCTCCTCGACGGCCTCCAGCAGGGTCCTGGCGGTCCCGCTGGGCGCGTCGCGCTTCCCGTTATGATGTGTCTCGGTGAGTTCGATGTCGTATCCCTCTAGGGACGCGGCGGCCTCCCGTACCAGCTGTCGGAGCGTCTCGACGCCGCGTGCAAAGTTCGCCGCCTTCAGCACCGGCACGGTCTCGGCCGCGCGATCGAAGGCGGCCAGTCCCTCCTCGTCGAAGCCGGTCGTCCCGACGACGGCTGGGGTGGCCGTCTCGGCGCAGGCCCGCAGGTAATTGAGGCTTCCTTCCGGGGAGCTGAAATCTATCAGCGCGTCCGGTGCCCGCTCGGCTAGGGCGGCGGCAGCGTTCTCGGCGCGGTAGGTCTCCATCCCTTCGATACGGTCTCCGGCCCGCGAGAGACCGAACACCTCGTAGTCGCGCTCGCGGGCAGCCGACAGCGTCTCCCTGCCCATCCGGCCGGTGACACCGGTGACAGCCAGTCTCACGCCTCGACCTCCGGGGTCTCACCCAGTCCCTCCAGCACGGCGGCCAGCTCCTCGCGGTGCTGGGGGGCGAGCGGCGACAGCGGCGAGCGCATCCGGGCGGCATGGTGGTCGCGCATCGCCATCGCCTCCTTCACTGGGATGGGATTGGTCTCGACGAACAGCGCCCGGAACAGCGGTCCCAGCTCGTGGTGGAGCGCCCGCGCACGTTCGTAGTCGCCATCCAGCGCTGCCCCGACCATCGCACAGGTGCGTTCTGGCTCCACGTTGGCGGCAACGCTGATACACCCGGTGCCGCCGGTTGCGATGACCGGCAGCGTCATCGCGTCGTCGCCGGACAGCACTGCGAACTCCTGCTCGCGAGTGCGCTCGATGACTTCCGTGATGCGGTTCATATCGCCGCTGGCGGCCTTGTAGCCGACCACGTTCTCATGCTCGGCCAGCGCGACCGCCGTCTCGACAGCGATGTTGCGCCCGGTCCGCGAGGGGACGTTATAGATTACCTGCGGGAGATCGACGCTATCGGCTATCTCCCGGAAATGCGATTCCATCCCAGCGGGTTCGGGCTTGTTGTAGTACGGCGAGATGAGCAGCAGACCGTCGGCGCCGGCCGCGGCCGCCCGGTCGGCGAAGTGCAGCGCCTCGTGAGTGGAGTTTGAGCCGGCCCCTGCGATTACGGGGACGTCCTCGACGGCAGCGACGACCGTCTCGATAACGTCGACGTGCTCTTGATGAGTAAGGGTGGCGCTCTCACCGGTCGTCCCCACCGGGACGAGCCCGTCAACGCCGGCCGCCTCCAACCGGCGGGCGTTAGCCGCAAGCGTGTCGTGGTCGATACTCAGCTCCTCGTCGAACGGTGTCGTCATCGCCGGGTAGACGCCGGCGAACGGGTCGTGTGTCATGTGTGGTAGTGTCTGCAGCGGTTGTGGTCGATGCCCGCGAAAAGAGGACCCGCGACCGGGCGCCACCCCGCCGCGGACCCGCCGCTACTCGCGTTTCGGTTTGCGGCGGGGTGCGCCGCCACGCCCGTACGGGGTGACGCCTCGCATACGCGGAATAGCGAGCCCCGCGGACTTAGCCGTTGCGACCGGCGCTGGCGGTTGTGGCCCGTCCACCGGGTATAAGACCCGCCGGCCTCTAGACGTGTATGAATCATGAGTGAAGCCAACCCTGAGGAGCGCGTGGAGGAGACCCGGACCTGGCCGGACCTGGCTATCGGCCTCTATGACCGGCTCACCGGTCGCAACGCGGTGATCGAGTACGACTTCGAGGACATGGAGGTCCAGGTGCCGTCCAAGGCCGGCGCGGACGCCGACCACGCCAGCTGGCGGGTCGACGGCACGGTCACCATCTCGACCCGCGAGCGCGAGGAGTGAGC
>CAZLOO010000033.1:0-13277 GCA_964561055.1 uncultured Halobacteriales archaeon | reverse complement strand
TGGAGGGGTACGAGGGCCAGACCGTCGAGGTCCGGGCCGACGGCGAGTACCTGTTTACCGCCACGGTATCGCGGGGCGGGGAGATACAGGTCTCCCGGGGCAGCACCATTGCCGAGGAGATGGAGCGAGCCATCGACCGCGGGAAGGCAATCACTGTCGTCCCGCAGTAGCTACAGCCAGTCGACGAACGATCCCTCGATGAGGGTGGCCTCCTGGCGGTCGACGTACTCCGCCTGCATCCCCCAGATGGCCTCGGTCAATGGAACACCGGACTCGACGGCCCGGCGCACCCGGTCGTGCTTCCAGCGGGCGGGGCTGACCCTCTGTTCGACCCGCTCGGCCAGCGGGGCAACGTAGCGTTCTATCTCGTCGTCGTTCAGCCCCCGGAGCGAGAGCCCGTCGCGCGCTAGGGCGAACAGCTCCTCGTATATCGCGTCCGTGTCGGTGATAGCCACGCCGTCGGCGGTCACCCAGTGAAACTCCCCGCGGAGCCCCTTCTTAGCGGCCTGATAGAAGTTGCGCTCCGCGCGTCCCCAGTCCATCGCCGACAGGGGGTGATCCCGGCGGTAGAGGCTCTCCAACAGGCCGGCGTAGGTGGCCTCCAGCGCGATGACGTCGCGCACGGTCGGCTGGCCCGGCAGCGGCCGAAACTCGATGCGCGCGTTCGCGGTTCGGCGAGTCGCCCCGTCGAACACTGGACGCACCCACCGCCAGTAGGTGCCGTGCTTGTGCCGGAGGTGCCGGAATATGTCGTCGTAGCGACCCGTGTCCTCGAGGAGACAGGGCACCACTGTCCGGTCGGCGGCGATTCGGTCGATCGCCTCCTCGGTGCTCTCCAGGTCCTTCGGGAACGTCACCTTCGGCGCCTCGGGGGGATTCAGCATCGACTCGAACACGTGTACCCGGTTCTCCATCGGTGCGTCCTCCACAATGACCGTGTCCTCGACGTCGTCGTACAGCTCCGGCGGGAAGAACGGGGAGTTGACCGACAGCGCCAGCAGCGGCCCGGCGATACGCAGCGCGTAGGCGAAGAAGTCCGGCATGTCCGCGGCCTGTGACACCTGGTAGTGGGGCTGGATGGAGGTGATGAGGCTCTCGGGCATCACTGTGTCTGCCGGCAGGCTGACGTGGGGCGCCTCCAGACAGAGATCAGCGCCGAAGCCGGTGTTGGCCATCGCGTGGTACCGCTCGGCATCGGACATGTTCGCTGCGATGCGCACCCCGTCCTGCTCGACGCTCTCGGTGAGGTAGCTCTCGGCAGTCTCACCCGTCGGCGGCACGGTCCACATCCCGTCGGTGACCAGCCGGATGCCGGCGCCGATAGCCTCCGTCTGGGCGGCCTCCAGGCGGGCCTGAACCTCCGCCTCCTGGGCCCGGAGGCCGTACTTCGAGAGAGGCTGTGGAGTGGTCTGCATCTCGGCGTTGTGCAGGCCCAGCTCCTTCTCAAAGCCGATCAGCTCCAGCAGGCGCCGTGGTACCCGCATGAGCGCGTCAGTCTCGGCGTCCACTCCGTAGAACTCCACTTCAAGGCCGACGCTCCCCCGGTTGTTGTCGAAGGTCCCCTCGCGGACCGCCTGCTTCAGCGCATCGACCTCACGCTCGACACTGGCGTCGAACTCCTCCCGGTCGACCGACAGCATCTCCCGCACCCGGGCGGCGAGGTCGCTGGCTCCCATACGCCTCACTCACGACCGACCCCTTTCAATTCCGTGGTCGGCGCACTACTCCTCGTACTCGAAGCCGTTGGAACGGGTCGAGAACAGTATCAGCCCCGCCCCGACGGCGCCGACCAGTATCCCGCCGAACACGATGAGCCGGGCACCCGGTGGGAGCCGGCCGGTCACCTCGAAGGTTGTCGAGGCGGCGCCCACGAAGCCGCCGTACAGCATCACCACCCCACCGACTGCAGCAAGCAGCAAGCCGACCCCGCCCGCGACGGTGCCCAGCGCGCCGCGCAGGCGGTCGGCCACTCCCTGCTCCTCGGGCGTATACGGGTCGAACGGGACCTTCTCGAAGCTAGTGTTGCCACAGCGGCTGCACGGCGGTGAGTTGCGGGGATGGTGCTTGCCGCAGTTGCGACACTCCCAGACGAACTGTTCCATTCGGCCCTGCGATCGGGGGTACTTTCGCACCCGCACCTCGTCCTCGAAGGGAGGGTCGGGTTCGGCCGTCGGGTCGTGGAGTCGGGTGAACGATTCCTCGCCACAGGAGTCGCAGGCGGCGCGGTCGCTCGCGGCCAGAGTGCCGCATCTTTCACACTCCCACTTCATACGGACCACCGCCCGCTCGAACCGCATGTGACCACACTCACGACACGGCGGGTTGTTGCGCCGGTGTGGCTCGCCGCAGTTCACGCACCGCCACTCCATCGACTATCGGTAGGCCGCCGGCCCGTTTGTACGTTCCCCCTTCAGAGTCCACCGCGCACAGCCGGCTCTACCGCTCGGCCCGGCGCACCGCCGCTAACGCCTCCGCCGCCGCCTCAACGGCCGCCAGCCGCTCGCGCGCCTCCGCCGGGTTGCCGGTGGACTCGGCCTCCCTCGCGAACCGAGTCAGCGTCCGCACCAGCGACTCCCGCGTACCCGACAGGTCTGCCCCGGACCCCTCCGCGGCCGGCTCAGGCGTCGGTCTACCCTCCTCCGTCGGCTCCGGGCTCACGGCCGCGGGACTGGACGACTCCGTCGCGTCTCCGGGTGGGATCTCGGGCTCTACCTCCACCTCGCTCGCGCCGTCGCTCGTCCCGAGGTCCGTGTCGGGAGCCGCGTCCCCCACTGGTGCCTCGCTGCCCTCCGGTTCGGGCTCTGGCTCCCGTGGCTGTCCCTGCTCGGCGGCCGTCGCCTGCTGCGCGGAACAGGTGGGGCAGAACTCCTCGCCCTCCCACCGGAAGATGGGGTCGCCGCAGGTGTCACAGTGTGTGTCGGTCATCGTGGCCCCCTTCAGCAGGAGCTCGCTCATTCGGCGAGTGTTCTCCCGCTGTTGTTCGTCCTCGGCGAACTGCTTTCGAAGCTTCTCGCGCTCTGCCTCCTTGTCGAAGTCGCTCATATTAGGGCGTAGCAGCGGATTCCGCAAAAGCACTACGCACCGCCCCCGGACCCGTAGCCGCCGTAGTGGCCCGATTCGAAGCCCTTAAACACGCCCCGAGGGACCCCGGGACATGGCAAAAGTGAGCGTCGTCGGGGCAGCCGGGACGGTCGGCGCAGCCGCCGCGTACAATATCGCGCTCCGAGAGGTAGCCGACGAGGTGGTGCTTGTCGACATCCCGGACCAGCGGGAGGTGACAGTGGGGCAGGCTGCCGACGTCAGCCACGGTATCGCCTACGACTCGAATACGACAGTCCGCCAGGGGGAGTACGAGGACACCGCCGGCAGCGACGTGGTCGTCATTACGGCGGGCATTCCGCGCCAGCCGGGCCAGTCGCGGCTCGACCTCGCGGGGGACAACGTCCCGATCATGGAGGATATCCAATCCTCGCTGGCCGCTCACTCCGACGACTTCGTCTCGGTGACGACCTCGAATCCGGTGGACTTGCTCAACCGCCACCTGTACGAGGCCGGCGACCGGCCCCGCGAGCGGGTGATCGGCTTCGGCGGGCGGCTGGACTCCGCACGGTTCCGCCACGTGCTCGCCCGGAGGTTCGACGCTCCCGTACGTAACGTGGAGGCGACTATTCTCGGCGAGCACGGCGACGCCCAGGTGCCGGTGTTCTCGAAGGTGCGGGTGGACGGCCGTGATCACGCCTTCGACGCCGACGAGCGGGAGCGCTTGCTCGCCGACCTCCAGGAGAGCGCGATGGACGTCATTGAGCGCAAGGGCGCCACCCAGTGGGGCCCGGCGACCGGCGTCGGTCACTTCGTCGAGGGTGTCCTCCGGGACACCGGCGAGGTGCTGCCGGCGTCGGTCCGCCTGAAGGGTGAGTACGGCGAGGACGACGTCGCCCTAGGTGTGCCCGTCCGCGTCGGGAGGGCCGGCGTCGAATCCATCGTGGAGTGGGACCTAGACAACATGGAGCGCGAGCAGCTGTCGGCGGCTGCCGAGAAACTTCGCGAGCAGTACGACCAGCTGTAGCCGGAGGCCAGGTGAGACTCCCGGACACGTGCGGAGGTTACAAGCCGGTCTCAGGCGTAGGCCGGGTATGGACGCGACGGAGCTTCTGGAGGCGATACGCGAGGACAGCCGAACGGAACTCTCCCGGCTCGGTTCATCGAAGGCGCTGTATGCCGACACGATGGGCGAGATCGAGGTCGAGACGGTTCTCCGGTCGGCTGCGACAGCCGAGCACGCCGCCGCCGAGACCTACGAGTCGTGGGCCGGGGAGACGTCCGGCGAGGTGGCCGACGCCTTCCGGACGACCGCCGAGGAGGAGCGCGCGCATTACGACACCGTCATCGACCAGCTGGACGGTGACCACGAGCCGGGGGAACTGCCGGCTATTCAGGCATATCTCCGAGACCTCGATGGGCCGGTCGAGCGGGTCGGTGGCTTTCTCGGGCGCACGCTCGCCGCCGAGAAGTCCAAGGAGCAGGTGACCGGCTTCTTTGTTGGCCAGGCAAAGCCCCGCGTTGCGAGCACGTTCCGCGGGATGGGCGACGACCTCGACGCACAGCTCGAGCGGGCAGCGGAGCTGCTCGACAAGCTGTGCGAGTCCGAGGCGGACTGGGAGCGGGCCCGCGAGGCTGCTAACGGCGCCATCACCGCGGCATACGACGAATACGTCGAGCGCCTGGAGGGGATGGGCGTTAACCCGAAGCCGGTCTGCTGAGCGGCGCGCCCTGCCACGCAGGGCGCGTACCGGATGTGTAAGGACTTAGTACACCGGCGGCGTCGAGGCGATATGAACGTCGCGGACGTCATGACACCGCGGGAGTCATTGGTGACGGTTTCGTTGCCGGGGGCCCGAGACGACGCTCTAGACCACCTCCGCACCGGCGAGTTCTCCTCGGTACCGGTGGTAAAAGAGACGGACGGCAGGGAGCGGTTCCGGGGGCTGGTCTCCCGGGAGACGCTGATCGAGCGCCCCGACGAGGACCAGTTGGCCATTCTCGCAGAGGACAGCCCGACGACGACGCCCGACGCCACACTTGAGGAGGTGGCGGCACTAATAAGCGACACCGGCGCCCGGCGGGTGCCAGTGCTCGAGGGTGACTCACTGGCGGGCGTGGTGACAGTGACCGATCTCCTGCGGGCCATCGCCGAAGGAGAGGCCGACGGCGGAGAGGTCGACTCGCTGTCCCGTCGGAGCATCAACACCACCTACGCCGGCGCGCCCCTGTCGGTCGTCGAACGGGAACTCTCCTACGCGGAGGTGCCCTACGCCGTCGTGCTGGACGACGAAGGGGACGTGGCAGGCATCATCACGGATATCGACCTCGTAGCCGTTGCCACCGTCGAGGAAGGGGAGGACGCCGCCGGCGAGTCCATCGCCAGCGAGGACGACGAGTGGATGTGGGAGGGAATAAAGGCGGTCGGCAACCGCTACGTTCCGACCCGGAACGTCGTGTTTCCGGAGGGGCCCGCCGAGGACTACATGACCGAGGAGCTGGTCACCGTCGCCCGGACCACGACCGCACGGGAGGCTGCCCGGCGGATGCTCACCAACGACATCGAGCAGGTACCGCTGTTCGCCGGCGGCGAACTGGTCGGTATCGTTCTGGACGTTGATCTGCTCGGTGCGCTCTCATGAGCGGCGACGGCGACCGGGCCGAACAGGAGCGGCTGGTCGAGCTCGCAAAGCGCCGGGGCTTCTTTTTCGGCGCCAGTGAGATCTACGGTGGCGTCGCCGGCTTCTACGCGTACGGCCCGCAAGGGTCGGCGCTGAAGCGCAACGTCGAGAACGAGTGGCGGGAGCTGTTCGTCACCGCCGAAGGGAACCTAGAGGTGGACGCCCCGGACGTGATGCCCGAACCCGTCTTCGAAGCCTCCGGTCACCTCGACGGCTTCGATGACATGATCGTGGAGTGTCCCGCTTGCGGGAGCTCCCACCGTGCCGACCACCTCGTTGAGGACGCCACCAACATTGAGGAGGCCGAGTCCCTCCCCATCCCTGAAGTAGAGGAGCTCATCGCCGAGCACGCGATTGCCTGCCCGGACTGCGGTCAGCCGCTCGCTGGCACAGAGGTATCCCCGTTCAACCTGATGTTCGAGACGAACATCGGCCCCGGCAGCTCTTCGCCAGGCTACCTCCGGCCGGAGACCGCCCAGGGTATTTTCGTGGAGTTTCCCCGGCTGAAAGAATACGCCCGTGGACGGCTTCCGTTCGGCGTCGGTCAGATCGGCAAGGCCTGGCGCAACGAGATCAGCCCCCGGCGACAGCTCGTTCGGGTGCGGGAGTTCACGCAGGCTGAACTGGAGCTGTTCTACGATCCCGAGCGCGACCGCCCACCCTTGGAGCGGGTAGCGGACGTGGAGCTGCCACTGTACGACGCCCGCGCCCAGGAAGAGGGAGGGGAGCCCCGCTTCACCACCGTCGGCGACGCGGTCGCTGACGGCACCATCGCCAGCGAGTGGGTCGCCTACTACCTGGGGCTGGCTCACGGCTGGTACGACGAGGTCGGAGTCGACCCCGACCGGCTGCGCTACCGCCAGCATCTCCCCGGCGAACTGGCCCACTACGCAACCGACTGCTGGGACGCCGAGGCGGAAATCGACGGCAACTGGATCGAAATCACCGGCTTCGCTACCCGGGGGAGCTACGACCTCCAAGGCCACGCGGACAACTCCGGGGAGTCGTTCACCGTGTTCCAACAGTACGAGGAGCCAGTGACCGTCGAGCGGGCGACCGTCGACCCCGACATGAGCTACCTCGGCCCGAAGTTCGGTGGGGCCGCGGACGACGTTGCCGCGGCACTAGAGCGGCTCGCAAGCGAAGACCGCTCGGCGTTCGAGAGCGAGACCGTCACCGTCGAGGTGGACGGCGAGGCGTACAGCGTCCCGGTTGAGCGGACCGGCTTCCGGGTAGAGGAGACCACCGAGACCGGCGAGCACGTCACCCCGAGTGTTGTGGAGCCGTCCTTCGGCCTCGACCGCGTGCTGTATGCCGTGCTCACCCACGCCTACCGGGAGGACGTCGTTAACGGAGAGGATCGCACCTATCTGGCGCTCCCGCCGGTAGTCGCCCCGACAACTGCGGGCGTGTTTCCCCTGATGGACAAGGACGGTCTCGGCGACCGCGCCCGCGAGGTGGCCGAGCGGCTCCGGACGGCGGGACTGTCGGTGACCTACGACGACTCCGGCGCAATCGGGCGACGCTACCGCCGTCAGGACGAGGTCGGCACGCCGTACTGTGTCACCGTCGACTACCAGAGCCTGGAAGACGAGACCGTCACCCTCCGGGACCGGGACACTACCGAGCAGGTACGAGTGCCGGCACAGGGGCTCGCGGGGCTGCTGTGGGACCTGCGCGCCGGGGACCGGACGTTCGACACCCTGTAGCGTGTTCAACGAGGTGGAGCGCCGGCTGGTTCACGCCTCCGGCGCGGTCGTGCCGGCGCTGTGGCTGGCGGGCGTGGACTGGTCGGTCGTGAAGTGGCTGCTCCCGACGGGCGCCGTCGTCGCGCTGGCGATGGAGGCCGGCCGGCTCTCCGGGCGATTGGACCTGGTCATCTACGACCGGCTTACCCGCGAGTACGAACAGGATGCGCTAGCGGGGTACGCGCTGTACATGATTTCCACCGGTGTCGTGTCAGTGGTCTTCCGGCCGATAGTGGCGGTGCCGGCGATACTGATGCTGGCGCTGGGCGACCCGGTCGGTGGGCTGCTCTCCAGCGGGGAGTTCCGCCGAGTAAAGCGCCCGCTCGCGATTGCGGGGACCTTCCTGGTCTGTCTGCTCATCGCGTTCCCGTTCGTGGGCCCGATCGCGGCCCTCATCGGGGCCGCGGCCGCGGCGTTCGCCGATGGCGTGAAGCCGGTCATCAGCGGCTACGTGATCGACGACAATCTCACTATTCCGCCGGTGGCCGCGCTGGGGATGCTTGTCGGGAGCGTCCTCTAGGGCCGGCGCACCCGGACAGTGCCGTCGGTGGTGACGCCGACGAGCAGTTCATCGCAGACCCGGCGGCCGGCGACGGCATCGCCGGCTGCGTCGGACACCCGCTTCATCAGCGCTGGGGCGGCGTGTTCGACCTTCACGCCGGCGTCGTCACAGGCAGCGTACACCTGTTCGGGGACGTCGTACAGATCAGTGCCGGCCTCAATGGTGAGCGTCACCGGCGCCGTGAGCGCATCGGCGAACGCCACTGTCTCGCGGGCGCGGGCGACGTTCTCCCGGGCGCTTTTTTCTACCGAGGAGACGTTGGCACGAGAGGTACCCAGCCAATCAGCGATCGCCGCCTGAGCGATACCCTGCTCGCGAAGACAGAGCACCTCTGCCTGCCGGCGGGTGAGAACGTTGCGGTCGGCCTCAAAGCCGACGCGGTCAAGGATTTCCTCGGCGTCGGCCGGGTCGGCGGTCACGAGCCCCAGAAGTTGTCCCGGCTGCCCAGCCGCTCCGGACGGGTGGGGCCATCGCCGCCCCTCTCTTCGGTGTCGCCCGCCTCTTCTGCCTCCTCCGCCTCCTCGCCGTCCTCTTCCATCGGAAGCCGCTCCAGTTCCTCCGCTTTCGCGTGGTTGGAGTGAACCTTCGTAATCTTTACTCGCGCACGGGCCTCCGGAAGGGTCCCCTCGACGAGGATGATGAACCCGTCCTCGGTGCGCCCGACCCCGGAACCGCTTTCGTGGATATCCGTCACCTCCACGACAAGTTCCTCGCCGATCTTCACCGGTTGCTGTTTGAGATCCTCGATCGGCATGTTGTAGCTGCTGCACCACTCGGCGCCGCCGCGGTCGCCGTAGTGCCGGCAGCCCATGCCCTCGATCCGCTCGGAGAATCGGGGGCACTCGTCCGCGAGTGGGCAGTCCGCCATGCCGACGGCTACACCGCGACCGGGTTAAACATTTGTGGGTCACTGCTCGGCCAGCACGAAACCGCAAGCGGGAGTGCCGGCGAGGGTCAGCCGGCGTCGTACCCCGGCAGCGAGTCGAACACGTCCTCGCCCGCCTCAATGGCAGCCGCGAGTGCCCGCACCCCTGGCTTCCCGACCCGGTCGGGGTTGCCGAACACGGAGACGGTCTCCATGCCTAGCGGGACGAAGCCAGCGCCGAGCCGGTCGGCAGTCGCCCGTAGGCCGAGACCGGCATCGGCGTCGCCCGCGAGCACGCGACGCGCGGGGCTCTCGGTCGCCCGCACGGCGAAGTCGAACCCGTCAATAGCCGCCACGACGTCGTGGCGGGTGCTGTCCCGCTTCTCGGCGAGGGCGGCGACGGCCTCGCCCAAGCTGGTCCGCAACCCAGAGGCGGTCGCCCGGTTGACAAAACGGAGCTCCCGGTCCACGAGGTCCGCCAGTCCCTCCACGTCCTCGGGGTTGCCCTCGGGGACGACGAGCCCCCACTCCCGGCGCCAGGCGCCGAGGTGCTCGGCCTCGAAGTCGGGGGCACCGCCGGTAGTGACGGCGACGTCCGGCACCCCCTCGCGCAGGCGCCGCAGCCCTTCACGGCTTCCCAGCGACAGGTAACGGGGCCGCTCGACGCGGTCCAGCAGGCGGGACAGTGCTGGGTCGTCCTCGCCGGCGCCGAACAGTGCCGGCACCCGTCCCTCCGGGGAAAACAGTTCCACCTCCACCCGCTCGCCGGGCGCGAGGTACTCCACGTCTGGATGCATCTCCACGATGCCGTCGGCCTCCACGAGGCTGGTCGTTGCGCCTGATCCCTTGTCGACAGGGTAGACGAGCGTCTCGCCGCTCACGTCCTTGCCATCCAGTCGCTCATCGTCGCCCGCCTCGACGAGACCGACCGGCATCAGCCGAAGCCGTCCCTCTGGGTAGCGCTCCCGGGCGGCCATCCGACCGGAGACAGTTGCCATCTTCGGCTCCGGCCGGCCGGCGGCCCGGCGGATCGCGGGTGCGACGAACGTCCGGAAGATGGTGAGCGCGCTAACCGGGTAACCCGGCAGCCCGACGTATGCGGAGTCAGCTAGCCGACCCACCAGCATCGGCTTGCCCGGCTTGACGGCAACACCGTGGAGGAGTAGCTCACCCTGCTCCTCGACCACTCGATAAATGACGTCGACTGCGCTGGCGCTTGTCGATCCCGAAGAGAGCACGAGATCGCACTCCTCGGCGGCTTCAGTGAGGATGTGCTCCATTGCGTTGTAGTCGTCCCCCGCGTGGGGATAGACGACCGCCTCGCCGCCGGCCTCCTCGATGCCCGCGGCCACGGTGTAGCTGTTGACGTCGTGTATTTGTCCGGCGTCGTGATCCAAGGGTTCGCCCGGCCGCACCAGTTCGTCACCGGTTGAGATGACACCGACCGTGGGTCGACTCCGGACCTCAACCTCGTCGAGGCCGAGCGCCGACAGTAGGCCGACCTCACGTGGCGTTATTTCCGTTCCCGGCCCCAGCGCCCGCTCGCCGGCGGCGATGTCCGCGCCGGCGACCATCACCCGGTCGCCCGGGGCGACCGCAGTCCGAACAGCGACGGCGCCCTCGCGCTCGCTCGTACGCTCGACCATTACGACGGCGTCCGCACCCGGCGGCATGACTGCGCCGGTCGACACCTCGACGCAGACTCCTGGCTCGACGCTCGCGTCCGGCTGTTCCCCGGCATGAACGACCCCCGCGTGATCAAGCACGACTGGGTCGGCCTCATCGGCGCCAAACGTATCCTCGGCCCGGACTGCGTAACCGTCCACGCTCGCTCGGTCGAAGCCGGGGACGTCGATGGCGGCGTCCAGTCTGTCGGCCAGCACTCGCCCGCGGGCCGCCCGGAGCGGGACCGTCTCCGTCCCGGAGGTCAGATCGAGCGACCTGATCGCCCCGTGAGCTTCCTCCGGGGGAGCCAGGTCGCGGAACTCCTTGCGACTGCTCATGAGCCACGGTGGGCCGGCGCGCACATGAAGGGTGGTGCCGGCCGCTCAGGCGACCCGCTCCTTCAGCCGCCAGGCCGCGCGGTACGCTCCAGGCCCGAGGGCCGACAGCACCAGCGTTGCCAGCACCGTCATGGAGGGGTCATGGCGGGCCGCGCGGGCGAGATGACCGACGGCGCCGAGCCGGTCGCCCCTCTCCAGAGCAGCCAGCCCGCGCTGTTTCTCCAGTGCTCCCAGGAACGGCCCGCGGACATGGCTCTCGACAGCATCGCGGTACTTTCCGTACACCAGTTCCTTCGCTTCCACCTCGTAGGCTGGGTCGCCGAACTGGAGGTCACCGGAGACGTTGTCGGCATGGAACTCCCGCTCAACGAGCACCTCCGGCAGGTACGCCCATCGGTACTCGCGTGCCAGTCTGATGCCGAGGTCCCAGTCCACCGCGTGGGGGAAGTCGGTGTCGAAGCCGCCGACCTCAAGCACGCAGTCCCGCCTGATGAGCTTGCTCGAATCCGGAATGAGGACGTTCTCGATAAGGATCTCCGGCCAGAGGTCGCCTGCCGCCCCGGTGTCGATGCGCTCAGCCGTGCCGTCTGCCCCCTGCCGGACGCCGGCGGTGTACACCCCGCAGTAGCGCCCCGGGTCAGTCGTAAGCTTGGCAAGCCGCTCCATCGCTCGGAGCTGTCGTTCGGTCTTCTTCGGGCGCCAGCGATCGTCGTCGCCGAGGATGGCGACGTACTCCCCCTTTGCGGCCCGCACTGCCCGGTCGAAAGAGTAGGCGATACCGCGGTTCTCGTCGTTGTACAGCACCCGGATGTTGCGATCGTCTTCGTACTTCGTGAGCACCGCCTGGGTGTCGTCCGTGGAGCCGTCCACGATGATGATGTGCTCGATTGGGTCATGGGTCTGCTCGCGGACGGTGGCGATGGCCCCCTCGATGTAGTCGGCGCGGTTGTAGGTTGGAGTCACCGCGCTCACGAGCGTCATCGCCGAATCAAGGACATGGGGCGACGAGTAGCTTGTGGAGCCTGCCTGCCGCCGGCGGGCCAGCCGGGAGGAGGCGACACCCCTCAAGCTAGCCCACCGGCGATAGCCCAATGAAACGGTAGTGAGCGGGATGGAAGCCAGGAGTAGGGGGTATCGGGTCGGTACCTCACTGAGGACCTCGCCGTCGATTGCTCGGAGGACGGAGCGACCGGAAAGCCCACTATCTGCGGCCCATAAGCGGGCCCATGGTCGATCACGTTCCGTTTACTGATATTTACGCCGACGAGACCATCGTGAAGCGCGTCGGGGAGGTGCTTCGCTCGGGCCGGTACGTCAAGGGTCCCCTTCTCCAGGAGTTCGAGGAGCGGTTCGCCGAGGCGTGCGGAACCGAGCACGCCGTCGGCGTTTCGAACGGGACCGCAGCCCTCTTGCTGGCGATGAAGGGGCTCGATATCGGTCCCGGTGACGAGGTGTTCGTCCCAGCCCACACATACTTCGCCACCGTCTCCCCAGTTCTGGAGGTCGGCGCCACCCCCCGGTTCGTAGACGTGGATCACGACCGGCTGACGTTGGACCCCGACCGCCTCCGGGCGGCGGTTGCGGCGGCCGACAGCCCCCGCGCGGTGGCGGTCACCCATATGCACGGCGTGCCTGCCGAGATGGATCCCATCCTCGAGGTGGTTGAGGAGCACAACCTCCTGCTGATCGAGGACGCCGCCCAGGCTCACCTCGCGGAATACAAGGGCCGGCCGGTCGGCTCGTTCGGCGACGCCGGCTGCTACTCTTTCTACCCGACGAAGAACATGACCGTCGGCGGTGACGGCGGGATAATCACCACCGATAGCGACGATCTGGCGGCGGCGGCGCGGGCACTGCGCAACCACGGCCGGGACGACACCGGGCAGCACGTCCGTCTGGGGCTAAACCACCGGCTGGACGAGACCAACGCCGCCGTCGGCATCGAGCAGTTGGCGCACCTGCCGGACTGGAGCGAGGGACGCCGCGAGGCGGCACGGGCCTACGATGATCGCCTCAAGACGGTGCCGGGCGTCGAGACGCCGCCCAACCCTACGGACGCGACCCCGGTGTACCACCACTACCCGGTGCTGGTCGAGGACCGGGAGCGGTTTCGGGCGTTCCTCGACGACCGTGGGGTGGAAACCGGCGTCCACTATGAGGTGGCCGTCCACGAACACCCCGCGGTGCGCGAGCGGGTGGGCGACGCCGACGCCCCCGTCGCGGAGGACCTCTGCGCCCGGACGGTATCGCTGCCGATGCACCCGCGCCTGAGCGACGAGGAGATCGCCCACGTCTGTGACGTGGTCGAGGCCTACGCCGCCCGCGCCGAGCAGGGTGGCCGATGACCACCCACGCCGTCATCGGGACGGGTTACTGGGG
>CAZLOO010000032.1:473-13386 GCA_964561055.1 uncultured Halobacteriales archaeon | reverse complement strand
GTCGCCGCGGACCTCCGGGGCCACCGCTCGCACGGGGTTATCCGGCTGGGGATGCTGTACCGGGAGATGATCGACGAGGGAGGCATCGACCCTGGGGCGGTGCCGGCGGTGATCGATGAGACGCCGACGACTGCAACCGTGGACGGTAACCTTGCGTTCGGCCAGGCCACCGGCCGGGTGGCGATTGAGGCCGTCACGGAGAAAGCCGCCGCGAACGGGGTTGCGGCGGTCGGCCTCCGGAACGGCGCCCACATCGGCCGCATCGGAGAGTGGGCCGAGCGGGCGACCGACCAAGGGCTGCTGTTCGCCGCCTGGGTGAACACCGGCGGCCTCGCGCACCTGGTCGCGCCCGCCGGCAGCACCACCCGTCGGCTGGCGACGAACCCGTTGGGCTTCGGGGTGCCCTCCTTCGGGGTGCTGGAGTTCCCGCTCGTGCTGGACATGGCAACCAGCCAGGTCGCCCACGGGAAACTCACCCGGCGGGAGGTCGCAGGCGAGCCGCTTCCGGAGGGGTGGGCGGTAAACGACGACGGCTCGCATATGGTCGACCCGACGGCGTACACGGACGGTGAGGGGGCGATGCTCCCGCTCGGCGGGACCACCGCCGGTTATAAAGGGTACGGGCTGGCGGTGGTGGCGGAGCTGTTCGCCGGTATACTGAGCGATGGCGTTGTGGCCGGCGGTGACTCCGACGGCGCCGTCGTCAATAACAGCGCGGCGTTCGTCGCCGTCGACCCCGCACGGTTCGGTTCGCGGGAGGCCAACCGCGAGCGAGTGCGAGCGCTGGCGGCGTTCCTCCGCGAGGCCGAGAACAGCGACGGCGTCCCCGCCGGTCCTGCGGCCAAGACGGAGGGGCCGCTGCTCCCCGGCGAGGCCGAGCACCGTACCCGCCAAGAGCGAGCCGCCGAGGGTATCCCTTTCTCGCGTGGGACGCTGGACCTGCTGGCGGAGACCGCCGAGGACCTCGGCGTTCCCGACGTGGTGCCGGCGTCGTTCGACGTCGACTGAGCGCGCGCCGATGGCCCGCATGCAAGCGTTTATACACCCCAGCGGACACTACCTGGGCATGACAGTCGAGCGCGTCGCGGTCATCGGCGCGGGAGCGATGGGCCACGGCTTTGCCGTCCAGTTCGCCCGCCATGGCCGGGAGGTGACGCTGATCGACCACCGCCAGTCCAACCTGGACGAGGCGGCCGAGCGCATCGACAGCGTGCTCGCGTTCCTCGGCGAGGAAGAGATGCTCGCGGCCGACCCGGGGGACGTCCGCGGGCGAATCTCGATGACGCTTGACCGGCCGGCCGGCGTCGAGGGACGGGACCTCGTCGTCGAGACGGTCTCGGAGGACGTCGAGACCAAACACGAGGTGTTCGCCGGCCTCGCCGAGGAGACCGAGGACGCCGTGCTCGCATCTAACACCTCCGGGCTGTCGATCGCCGACATCGCGGAGGGCGCTCCGGGGGAGGCCGACCGCATCGTCGGCTGTCACTGGTGGTTTCCGCCCTACCTTCTGCGGCCCGTCGAGGTGGTACGAGGCCCCGAGACTGCCGACTGGGCGATGGAGCGGGCGACCGGCTTCGTCGAGTCCGTCGACCGGGACCCGATCGTCGTCGAGCGGGACGCCCCGGGGTTCGTCTGGAACCGCGTCCAGGCCGCGGTCGTACGGGAGTGTCTCCACATCGTCGAGGAGGGAATCGCCTCCGCCGAGGACGTCAACCGCGCCATCCGGGACGGCTACGCCCGGCGGACATCGGTAATCGGCCCGCTGGAGACCGCCGATGTCGCCGGCCTGGAGCTGTTCCGGACGGTCGTCGGAGAGTTGTCACCCCACCTTTCGGACGCCGACGAGCCCTCCCAGCTGTTCGACGAGAACATCGCGGCCGGCCGAGGCGGTATCGAGGACGGCGCCGGCTTCTTCGAGTACGACCGGTCGCCCGAGGAGATAACCCGCGAGCGCGACGAACAGCTGGCCGCGCTGGGGCGGCTGCTCGACACCGACGAGTGAGCGACGCGGGGCGCTTCCCTGCGGGGGGAGCGGCGTGAGCAGGCTTGCCGGCGGGCGCGGTCAGCGCCTCGCTATCGGGGCGGCCGCGGCGGCCAACCGCTGTCGCGCGATACTGATGGGGACGGCAATGGCCGTCTACATCGGCCGCGTGGGTACTCCCTTCGAGGCGGGGCTGGTGTTCGCCGTCTTCTGGCTGGGACTGACACTGTTCTCCCCGGTCGCGGGCGCAATCGCCGACGCGACGGGCCGGCGCCGAGCCGTCCTGCTCGGGACGGCCGTGCTCTCGACGATCACGATCCTGCCGCTGACGGTCGTCAGCGGGGTTTGGGGCCCGCTGGCGCTCCGGGGACTGTTCGCTGTGTTCGCCGCAGGCTTCCTCCCGGTGATGCTTGCCATCGTCAGCGAACGCGGCGGCAAAACCGCCCGGGGGGAGTCGCTGGGATTTTTTAACAGCGCGCAGGCACTCGGGTTCACCGCCGCGCAGGTGCTCGCAGGCGTTCTCCTAGGGCTGGTCGCGCCGTGGGCGCTGTACCTGTTCGTCGCCGCCGTCAGTGTGGTCGTCGTCGCCGCCGCCGTGTACATCGAGGATCCGACACCGCCGACCGACTGGTCGCCGTCGTGGGGTGAACTACTGGCGGAGATGCGTCATCGCCTGCTCCCGGCGCCAGAGAACCGCGACCATCTCTCCCGGAACGGGCTGGGCTGGCTGTACGGCGCTGCGCTGGCTCGCAACACCACCGTGCTCGGCATCTCGGCGCTATTACCGGTGTACCTGCTCTCTGAGGTGGGCGTCTCGGAGCTGGTGATGGGATTACTGCTGGCGATCAACCCCGCGGGCCAGGTGCTGTTCATGTACCTGTTCGGCCGGCTGGCCGACGGCTGGGGGCGCAAGCCGCTAATCGTCGCCGGGATGGCCGGCGCCGGCCTCCACGCGCTGGTGATGGCCGGCGCCGTCCTCCCAGGAGCGCTGGCCGTCCGGGCTGGGGTCGCCGCCGTCGGGCTGTTCGTGCTCGCGGCCGCCTTCTCCGCGGAGATGACCGGCACCTACGCCTTTATTGGCGACGTCGCCCCCGCCAACCGGGAGTCCGAATTGATGGGGCTACACTCCACGTTCCGCGGGTTCGGGGGGATGGCCGGCCCGGCACTGATCGGCGCGCTCGCGACGGTCACCAGCTTCGAGGCGGCGTTCGCGGCCGCCAGTGCGCTCGCCTTCCTCGGCACGCTGATGACCGGCCTTCGGCTGGTCGAGAGCGCCGGCATCGTCCACGGGACAGCCATCGCCGAGGATTGAGCCCGAAGTTATAACCCGGGTCGCCCGCCGTGGTAGCCATGCTCAATCTCCCAGCGAGGCTGGCGGAGCGAGAGGAGCCGGTCCGGGTCGGGGTCGTCGGCGCCGGCCTGTTCGGCTCGAACCTCGTGACACAGCTTGAGGCGGCTGCCGGGATGGAGACGACTGCCATCGCCGACATCCGGACCAGGAAGGCCGTCGAGACATTCGAGCGGGCGGGCGTCGACCGCGAGCAGGTGATCGTCGCGAACGGGCGCGAGGAGGCCGAGGCGCTTCTAGTCGACGGACAACGGGCTGTGCTGGCCGACGGCGTCGACCTCGCGACGGCGAATATCGATGTGCTGGTGGAGGCGACCGGCGTCCCGACGGTGGCCTCCCGGCACGCCTTCGAGGCCATCATGGCGGGCACCCACGTCGTAATGGCCACCGTCGAGGCTGACACCGTCGTCGGCCCGTTCTTGGCGGAGCTGGCCGAGCGTAACGGGGTCGCCTACTCGATGGCGTACGGCGACCAGCCAGCACTGATCGCGGAGCTGGTCGACTGGGCGAACACCGCCGGCCTAGAGGTGGTAGCGGCTGGCAAGGGGGTTCCGTTCCGGGAGGCGTTCCACCACGGCACCCCGGACGACGTGTTCGAGCGGCTGGGTTTCGAGGAGTCGTTCGTCGAGTCCCGTGGACTCAACGCGGAGATGTACAACTCCTTCGTCGACGGGACGAAGGTGGCCGTCGAGATGTGTGCAGTCGCGAACGCCACCGGCCTCCGTCCGGACGTGCCGGGGATGCACCTCCCCACCGCGGAGATCGGGGAGATACCGGCCACCTTCCGCCCTGAGAGCGATGGCGGTATCCTCTCCTCGACGGGCGTG
Source organism: uncultured Halobacteriales archaeon (assembly GCA_964561055.1). GTDB lineage: Archaea > Halobacteriota > Halobacteria > Halobacteriales > Haloarculaceae > CAZLOO01. The sequence continues at coordinate 9,230 of CAZLOO010000032.1, read as the reverse complement.
GTGGACACGGTGAGCACGCTGTACCCGGACGGCTCGTCGGTCCACGCAGACCGGGACATCAGCTTCGGCGTGTTTGTCGTCACCCGCTCGCCACACGAGCACGTCCGGGAGTACCTCACTCAGTACGCCGGCCCAGGTCACGCGGTGGCGGGCGACGGGGAGTACCAGGTATTCTACCGCCCTCACCATCTCCCTGGGCTTGAGACAGGCGTGAGCGTCGCTAGCGTCGCTGTCCGCGGCGAGCCGACCGGCACCCCCCGCGAGCAGGTTGCGGAGGTTGTCGGCGCAGCAAAGCGGGACCTCTCGCCGGGCGAGCAGTTGGACGGTGGCGGCGGCACTACCGTCTACGGTCTCCTGGTGGACGCCGACACCGCCGACGAGGAGGGATACGTACCGTTCGAACTGCTTGAGGGCGCGACGGTTACCGACGAGATCGACCAGGACGAGACGCTCACCCGCGAGCACGTGAACCTGGAGGCGTCGTTCCTCTCCCGGCTCCGGTCGGTAAGCGACGCTCGGTGAATGCTCATTCCTCCGAGCAGAGCCTGTCGGGAAGCCAGACCGGCCGCTCGTCGGCCAGTTCCGGACAGTAGCGCTCCCGTAGCACGCCCTTGACGATGATCCCGAGCCGCCGACGCTCGTACTCCGATCTGATGGCGAGTTCAGACGCCTCGGCACCGTACACCTTACCGTTCTGGACTGGTGGGTGACGCTCGCCCCGGCGAGATCGTCGAAGAACGCCTCCCCCGTAGCGCTCACGCTCGACAGGGCCGACTACACGTACGAACCTCGTGGGCCGCCAGCCGGTTGGCCGCGGCCGACCAGTCGCCGGCGTAGGTCGTCCTGGCGTCCTGAATCCGCTTGCGGTAGGCCGCCGGGCCCCGGTCGATACTGGGGCTCCTCGCCAGCGTCCGGAGCCACAGCCACGCGATTCCGGCGAGTCAGGCGACCGCCGTGCCGCCGGCGACCCAGAGGGCCATCCGGTGAGCGCCCGTAGTCGCACCGAACCTGTCAGAGAAATATATATTACGTTACAGGATTACGAGGCGAAAGCCCACGGCTTTAGCCGTGGGATGAAGCCGACAACACGGCCACAATCCACGTGCCCCGACCGGCCGAGGGTCGAACCTCCAATACGTACGGTTAAGTGAAATGCACGCTGCAAATACAGCTGATGCGGCGCGAGGTCACCACGACGGTGCAAGTCCGGCTCCACTCCCTCACCAACCGCAAACAGCGGTTGCTCGAACGGGAGTACGAGGCGTTCCAAACCGCCGTCCACGACGATCCCGACGCCGCAGACCTCTACTCCGCCACCGAACAGCAAGTCAGCAAAGTCCAGCGGCAGAAAGACCCCAATCCCGGCACCGAACAGCCCGTCGTTCTCCGCAACGATGTCATCTCCATCGCCAAAGATACGACCACCACACTCTCCCGATGGTGGATGAAAGTCCCCGTCTACGATCCCGCCGAGAACGGCGGGTCAAGCATCTGGTGCCCCGCCATCGTCCCCGACAAGGACGCGGACGAAACCCTGCTCACCGACGAGAACATTAGTGACTCGGAACTCGTCCAGCAAGACGGCGACTGGTACGTCCACCTCGTCATCGAACGGTCTGTGGCCGTGCAAGACGAGTACGACGATGTTTTGGCCGTCGATATGGGGGCGCGGTGGATCGCCACCACGACGTTCCTCTCCGACCGCGACACGGAGTTCCACGGCGAGGATCTTCGCCGCATCCGCGAACACCACAAGCAGCTCCGCAAGTCCATCGGCAAGGCGAAAGTGCGGCGGGGCGCACAGGTGATCGAGCGGTTGGGCGACCGGGAGTCACACCAGGTCGACGACCGACTCCACAAGATCGCCAACCGCATCGTCGAGCGGGCCCGTGCTCGTGATGCGGTGATCGTGGTGGGTGATTTGACCGGGTTGCGGTATGACAACGACAAGGGTCGGTATGTGAACGACAAGACCCATCAGATGCCGTACGCGAAGCTGGCGACGTACCTTCGGTACAAGGCGCGGTTGGCGGGGCGGGAGTGCGTGCTGGTGGACGAGGCTGATACGTCGCGGACGTGCTGGCGGTGCGGCAGTCGGGCGACGAGTCGCGAGTCGCAGGGGTTGGTGGAGTGCGGGGAGTGCGGGTTGGCGGATAATGCGGACAAGAACGGGGCGTCGAACATTGCGCAACGAGCCGTGGGTAAGGACATCACGAGCCCGCTATCCACGGCGGGGGCCGCCGTGGCTCGGCCCGGAACGCGGGTCTGTGTAACTCCGGTTGATTCGGACGAGGAACCCGCGAACTCCCACTTCACCGGCGATGTGGGCCTGACCCTCAGTGGGGGAAGCCCACGGCTTTAGCCGTGGGAGAAGTCACCGGTCACTAGCCCGTAGGATTAAACCAACGGCGAACGCACCGTTGGCCAGGTATATGGGGAGAGGGATACGGCCACGGTTCGAGACGCTGGAAGGGGGCTCCGGACTCCGGGTCGTTGATCCGATAGAGGACGCCCGATTCAGTCTCTACACCTCCGAACACCCCGCGGTCAAGCCGGCGGATACGGGGGCGTTCATGTTCCCCGTCGACGCTGCCGTCAGCGTCGAGACGGCGTCGCTGCGGACTCCACAGCTGGCCGACGTGTGGATACGCGACGCCGACGGCGAGTTCGTCGCCGAGGCCGGCAACGGCAGCGACGTGAGCCTCCCGCCCGGTCACTACGAACTGGATCTCGCGAACCCGCTGGTGAAGCTGTACGCGCTCGTCGATGCCTCGGTGTCGGTTTCCTCCGAGGACCAGCAGCTCGTCGTTGAATTCGGCGGGCCGACGAAGGTCCGGCTCGCTGCCCGCTCGTTCCACGACCGCCCGGCCTGTACCGTCACGACGACCGACGACCCCCATGATTTGATGCGGGCGGTGTCCTGTTTCGGCGCCGCGCTAGCGACGTTGTCTCCGGAGCGGTCGTTCCCGACGCTCCGGGGCCACCCGCCGGTGCTAGAACGGGGGGAGGAGCTGTCGATCCCTGACGGTCTGACCCCGCCCGACACAGGGATTCGGCTCACTCTTCCGGCCGCCAAGGAGTGGGTGTACCCGGCCGCGACGCCGGCGTACTACCTCGGCGCGACCGTCGAGCCGGGGGCGCCGGCGCTGCATCTCGGCGGGGAGCGGTTCCCGCTCGGGCCGGCGGGCGGCCACGATCCGGCTGGCGCAGACGAGCGGGCAGCCGTCGAGGAGCACCTCGGGGAGTTGCTCCAGCACGCGTTCCTGTTGGACTGTGTGGTCCGGACGGAGGGATACTTCAACGTTCGGTTGGCGGCCCGCGAGCGAGTGACGGAGGCGGGCGTGGAGCTGCCATGGGCCGAGCTGTATGACGCGACCCCGGCCGAGCGGCTCCGGGCGTACCTGTCGGTATCGTTCGAGGAGGTCGCCAACGCTCGCCCGGAGTGGGGACTGACTGCCGACATAGCGCCCGAGCCCGACAACGCCACCGCGCTCCCGTTCCTGGCCAACGACCTCGCAACGGTGCGCTGTCCGGACGGCCCGTTGTCCCAGGAGCCGCCTGCCCAGAGCGCCGTTGACTCATTCTTCCGCGGCGGGGGCGGGACCGGCGTGCTCCACCGCGGCGGGACCGCTCTTGACCGCGAGTCCGTCGTCAGCGTCCCGCCCCGGGAGGGGGCGGTGGCACATGCCTGGGTCGGTGACGGCTTCCCAGTGGATGCCTCGAAAGTGACCGTCGCCTCTTATCTCCGGCAGCTCCAGCGCTCCCGAACCGGCCGCTCGCGCATCGGCGTTGACGTCGTCGTCAACGAGGCCGCGATGGGCGCCGAGCGGGATGTCTCCAGCAGCTACGGGGCCCGTGACCTGTTCGAGTTCGACGTGGCCGTTCACGAGTCACTCGATCGGGCCGGCCTGGCCCGCGTGTTCGAGTCGGACACGGACTTCGTCCACTATGTCGGCCACGTCGAGCGCCAGGGGTTCCGCTGTGCAGACGGCTACCTCGGCGTCGGCTCGATCGGTACGGTCGGCGCCGGTGCCTTCTTCCTCAACGGTTGTAGCTCCTACAGCCAGGGCCAACGGCTCGTCGAGAACGGCGCCATCGCCGGCGTCGTCACCCTCGAGGACGTCCGGAACGACAGCGCTACGGCGGTCGGTCGACTCACCGCGCGGCTGGTGAACCACGGGTTCCCGCTCCAGCGGGCGGTAGAGCTGGTCAGCGAAGTGTCGCTGGCGGGCCACCAGTACAGCGTCGTCGGTGACGGCACGGCCGATCTGGTGAGCAACGCCGCCGGCAGCCCGAACGTCACCTACGTCAGGGGGTATGACGACGAGCGGTTCACCGTCGATATCGAGGCCTATCCGACCCGACACCACGGTATGGGGACGATGTTCACCCCGTACATCGGCGATAACTCGATGCACTATCTCAACTCCGGGCATGTCGACCGGTTCGATGTCCGGTCGGACGAGCTAGCGGAGTTCCTCTCGCTGGGGACGTTCCCACTGGTCGCGGGCGAGACCCTCGTCTGGTCGGACCAGGTGTCTGTGGAGGAACTGGAGTCGCTGGCCGGGTAGTTACGGCCCAGGGGTCGAACAGCCGTTGGCAGCGGCGACGCTCCCGGCCTGACTCAGCAGCAGCAGGACGGTGAACAGGACGCCGGCCATCTTCGGGTGCTCCGCGAGGTATGAGGTGACAGTGCTGTCGGACATTACGACTTTGATTTCTAACTAGTCCATATTGAAATTAACTTAAGCTTTATTATATGATAATAGAGTAATTAACGATTAACAATGATTACCCTAGCGCAAGAAGAGTAATGCCTGCGATTGCTAACCCGGCCGCTACCAGCCGCCGACCAGTGGATTCCTCGTGGAGCACCAGCCCGCCCAGCAGCACCGCTACCACCGCCTGGGTGTTGACTATCGGCGAGGCGACGCTGGCGGGGAGGCGGGCGAACGACAGGGTTACGAGGTGGACGCCGACAGCGAACCCGCCGGCGACCGGCACTAGACGTGGGAGCAAGCCGACGAACACAGAGCGATCGTGGCGCAGCGCGAACGGCGCTGTTACGAGCACGATGCCGGCGAAAGTCGCCAGCGCCACCGCCTGTGGCGCAATCGACAGCTCCTGGAGCAGCAGCCGTGAGCCGACGTCCGCGCAGGCGAACAGCGCAGCGCCCGCAAGTGCCAGCCGTCCGGCCCGGCGGGCGACCGCCGCCCGGAACGGCGCCAGTGCGCTCCCCGCGGCGGGATCGTAGTTGGCGACGTAGATGGCACCGGTTGCGACGACGACGCCGACGGCCTGTAAGGGGCCGAGCGTCCCACCGACGATGATCAGCTCCAGCGGGAGCACGAACAGTGGCACCAGCTTGCTGAGTGGAGCGGCGTAGGAGACGTCCCCCACCTGGAGCGCCCGTATCGAGACGACGGAGGCGCCGCCGGCCGCGACGGCGACCCCGGCGACCAGCAGCAGACTCCACGCCGGCGTTGAGGCCGGCATCGCCGGACCACCGCCGTAGGTGACTGCCGCGACCAGCAGGTACCAGCAGAGCCCCAGCGCCTCGACGGAAAACACGAATACGGTGGTCGGGTAGCCGCTGAAGTACCGCTTGTACACGACCAGGTACACCCCCAGTAGGACCGCGGCGCCCGCGGCGTACGCGAGGCCGATGTCGGGCGACATCCCGGGGGGGAACACGCTCCAGAAGTGGCAGCCCTGGAACTTGTGTCGGTCGGTTCCGTCCTGGAACCACGGGTTTACTTTCCCTTCCCGGGTTGGCCGTGCCGGATACTCGATGAGTACGATACGGCGGACCGTCGGCGGGCTACGGCTCGAGGACCGGGGGTAAACCCTACTGGTCGTTGCCGCTGACTGGCTGTTCGTTAACCGATCCCGGGTGGTGCTGCCGGACATCACCGCCGAATTCACCCCATTAACACCGGCGCCGGCTTCGCGCCCACGGTGCTGTGAGCCAGCTACGCCGGCCTCCAGTTCCCCGCCGTCGCCGCCAACCTGCTCGCCCTCGTGGGGCTGACAGCCGCCGAGGGCCTGTGGCCGCTCATTCCGGGCCGCTAACGGACAGACACTTGACGCGGGCGGCCGTGACTAAACAGATGAGCGAGCAACCGGTCACTGCGGACCCGCCCGACAGCCCAATTCACACCACCGGCACCGACCACGTTACCGTCTGGGGAAGCAACGAGGACGACACCCTCGCGTTCTACCGCGATCTGCTGGGGATGCCGCTCGTCCTCCGCCAGCCGAACCTGGACGATCCTTCCCAGACTCACCTCTTTTTTGATACCGGCGACGGCCGGATCCTCACCGTGTTCGTCAGCGACGATCGCCCTTCGAATCCGGGCGGTCAACGCACTCCGGTCGGCGGGGTCCACCACCTCTGTTTCTCTGTTGACCCGGCAGAGTACGAGGACGTCATGGCTGCGCTGGACGACGCTGACAAGGAGTACAACGTATTCGACCGCGGAATATTCCACTCCATTTATACCACCGACAACAACGGACTCGTCATCGAGTTGTCGACGGACAAATACGACATTCCCGGGAATCGCCGCGGGGAAGTGCTGGCGACAGCCCAGCGGCTCCGGGAGGCCGACGGCGCCGACTTCGCGCGCGAGGAGCACTTGGCAGCGGCGCTTGAGGAGCTCGGTATCGATGCCGAACCGTACGACCTCCCGGAGGCCGACAGCGGCGTCGGCGTCTAGAGCCGGGTCACGCTGTCCGTCATCCAGCAGCCGTCGTAACGACCGCCGCTCTGCCGGCGCAGCGTCCATCGGTAGCGCGTCTCCTCCCCGTCGACGGTGACCGTCACCGTCTGTGAGGCGCGTGCGCCGTCCCGCTCCAAGGGACCGTAGGCGACCCGCTCGGCCTCCAGCAGGGGACGGTAGCCGCTCTTCAGTATCTCGACGAAGTTCTCTAGTGGCCCCGTCACCTGGCGGTTCTCCGGGGACGCGAACTGCCAGGTGGTGTTGATCCCCTCGTCGGTCGCGGGGTCGTTGTTGCGCAGCGCGCCCACTTGTATAGCGATCACCAGTCCCGGCGGCCGCTCGCAGGTGGGTCGTAGGCCGAGATAGCGCGGCTCCTGGACCTCGCCCGAGGTGGTGACCGTCGGCACCGGCGTCCGCGTCGGCTCGGGGGTAGGTGTCGGCGCGGGGGTAACGGTCGTCTCGGCACTGGGCCCGCCGAGCAGACCACCACAGCCGGCCAGCAGACAGACCGCCGCTACCCCCGCCGCCAGCGCCCCTCGTCTCATATGCCCTCCTGGGGCGCCACCGTCTAACCCCTTGCCCCCAGCTCCGCCAGCAGGTCGTCCAGCCGCTCCTTGCTCTCCGCGAGGTAGTCGTAACTCCCGGTGAATACCTCCAGCGACAGCGTCCCGGACCACTCCCTTCCCAGCGCGGCCAACTCCGTCCGGAAGTCGATAGTGCCGGCGCCGAACGGGAGATGCTCGTCGCGGGGCCGGCGGGTGTCGTTGAGGTGGACGTGTGAGACGCGGTCGCCGTGTTTGCGAAGGAACTCCGCCACCGCCTCCTCGTCGGCGCCCTCAACGCGGGCGTGGCCGGTGTCGAGTGTCATCGAGGCGGGAGTCCGCTCCAGCAGTCGGTCCATTCCGTGGATGGTGTATGGCTTGTCGAACAGGTTCTCCGCGCACACCTCCACACCGCGCTCGTCCCCGTACCGCGCCAGCCGGGCCACCGCGTCGTCGACGTGCGGGCGTACCTGCTCGTACGACCAGGCGGCGCCCCAGGCACCGCTCTCGGGGTGGAGCACAGCCTTCTCCGCGCGGAGGTCGCTCGCGAGATCGAGACACGCCTCCTGTTCCCGAAGCGCCCCCTCCCGAACGTGCTCGTGGGGGGAGCCGATCGGCGTCGGGAACGGGAGGTGGACGGCGAGATCAACCCCAGCCTCGGCCGCCGCGTCCCGGACGGCGCCGGCATCCGACGCCAGACGGTGGCGGTGGTCGTTACCGTCCATCAGTATCTCCACATAGTCGAAGCCGTTGTCGTCGGCCCACGCGAGAGCCTGCTCGCGGTCCATCCAGCCCTGGGTGACGAACCCGGTGCGGACATCCATACCCGACGCAGGACCGCCCGCGGTAAAGCCGCTATGTAGGGTTCTCTCGGGAGCTACCCTTCGGCGAACTGCCGTTCCAGCAGGGTCACCAGCAGCGCCGCCGCCAGCCGCGAGGTGTCGTCGGACTGGTCGTAGGGAGGTGCCACCTCCATCAGGTCCACCGCGCCGACCGCGTCGTGGGCGCCCAGCGTCTCCATCACCGACAGCGCCTGGGAGCCCGACAGCCCGCCCGGAACCGGGGTGCCGGTCGCCGGCGCGGCCGACGGGTCCACGGAGTCGATGTCGAAGGTGACGTAGACGGCGTCGGTCCCCGCGGCTGCCGCCTCGACGGCCTCCTCCATCACCGGGCGGATGCCCCGCCGTTCGACGTCGCGGATGGTGAACAGCGACAGCCCGCTCTCCTCGACGAACTCGAAGTACTCCGGCCCCTCGTAGCCGCGGATGCCGACCTGGCTGACGTGCTCGAAGCCGCTGTACGGCGCGCTGCCGATCTCGTGGGTGGAGGAGCCGTGGAAGTGCTCGCCGTACAGGGGGCTCTCGCTCACTGTGTCCGAGTGGGCGTCGATCTGGACCAGCCCGACCGTGTCGTGGCCGGCCCCCTCCGCGAACCCCTGGACCGCCGGCACCGTGCAGTAGTGGCCGCCGCCGATCAGCACCGGCATCGTCCCG
>CAZLOO010000032.1:0-463 GCA_964561055.1 uncultured Halobacteriales archaeon | reverse complement strand
TGTCGGCGGTCGCCTCCCGGTCCATCGGGAACACCGGCACGTCGCCACAGTCCACCAGATCCAGCGCCCCGAAGTCCACCCGCTGGCCGGTGCGGACGTTCGTCAGCCCGCCCTTGTACCCGGAGAGGTAGGCGAACCAGTTGCTCGCCTCCCGGACCGCGCCGGGGCCGTAGCGGGCGCCCGGGCGGTTGCTGACGGCGCCGTCGTACGGGGCGCCCAGCACCGCCGCGTCGTGGCCGCCCGCCTCCTCGACGGCGGCCGGCTCGCTCTTGAGAAACGTGTCGAAGCCGGCGTAGGGGAGCTCCACCCGCGTGCCGGGGTGGTCGGCCCGGAAGGCGGCCGCCCGGCTCTCGCGCTCGCGGCTCATGGCGCCCCTCCTCTCCGGTCGTCCCGCTGCTGTGCCGCCGTGTCGCCGGTCGTGTGGTCCCGAAGCATCGTCGTACCCGTGTGGCACCCTGTTGCC
>CAZLOO010000031.1:0-13409 GCA_964561055.1 uncultured Halobacteriales archaeon | reverse complement strand
TCGACTTTGACGATTCGCTGCATCAGCTCCGGCGAGGCGGGCGGCTCGTGGCCGGCACAGTACGCGTAGCGATACGGGTTCATGTTCCGGCGGGTGTAATCCATCGTCGGCATGCCGACCGGTCCGGGGTGGAGCGTCTCGCTGGCGACGCTGGCCTCCGTCGCCCCAAGCGAAAGTTGTACCGCCGCAGCCGACCGACCGGAAACTCGTCCGTTGCCGACCGCGTCCGGTCAAGCGACAGGCCTCGGACAGTGTAGTCGTCATGATAAGCGATCAGGTCCACCACCAGCGTGTCACCCTGTTCGAAGGTGTTGACGTGGTGGTAGGTCATGAACGGCGTCGTCTCCGGAGTCGCGACGAGCCGCCCGCTCTCTCGGTCGACGACGAGACCCCGCGTATCCCGCGATTCGTCCCATGCGAACCGCTCGATGAACGGCCGGTCTTGGAACAGCCGCTGGATACGAAGATTCAGCGGCGATTCCGCGATGACGGCGTAGCGGTCGGCCAGCCCAGGACTATGGACGGACGCAGATCAGAGGCCTCCGCGACCGCCTCAACGGCGAAGGTGAGAGGGAGCTCTACTGGAAGCGCCTCCGTGAAAAGGCGCCGGCGATGATCCGCAGTGAGGACTGTCTCCCTCGAGGGCCGTGTTTCGACCGCCGGACTGCGCACGCATTATCCCGATTGCGGGCTGGTCTGGCTGCCCCCCGCCATCGGGTGTATCCCCGCCGTCGCCAGTGTTGTCCCCACAACTCTAAAGCCCAGGCTGTGGAAATCGTGCCCATGCAGCATCCGGGGCCACCACGGTTCGTCTCCGTCGGCGATGTCCTCGACTTAGCGCCGCGAGACCCGGACCCGTCGACGACCTACTCGTGGGCGCTCGAGCGCGCCCCGGATACGGCGACAATTGACCTCGGGACGGCCCCCGTCCAACAGGTTCGCTTCGAGGCGTCGGGCCGGTACGTGTTCTCGCTGACGACGCCCGCTGATCGCCACCGATTGACCGTCCACTGTCTCCCCGACAGCGGGGGTCCGACCCTCCCTGCCGACAGCTCCGCGAGGAGGAGCGGCGGCGCGCTGGACCTGCCGGGCGACGCCGATGGTTCGCCCGACCGCTACGGCCGGCCGACAGCCGAGGCGGGGGCCGGGGCAGCGGGTCGCCCCGGGCTCCGGCTCGAGGGGCGGGTGGTCGACGACACCGTCATCATCGAGGGCCACCCTCGCCCCCATCCACAGAGTGAGGCGAGCGCGTCCTCGCTAGACGTGCTGTTCGTTCTCGACGACCGCGATGACCTCGGGACGGACGCGGTGCGCATCGACGGCCGTCGGCTTCAGGTCCCGGTCGACCGTCTGCCCGACCGCGCCCGAATCCACGCCGTGGCGGTGGGTGACTGTGGCCACAGCGTCGCAGATGCCGTCGCGGTGGAGCGCGAGGGGTCGGCCGACAGTGGCATGATTGTCCGGCGCCTGTACGACCCACCGGCCTGGGCCGAGGACGCCGTCTACTACGAGGTGTATGTCCGAACGTTCGTGCCCAACGCCGAGGGCCCGACGCTGCGGGCCATCACTGACCGGCTTGGGGACCTCGCCGACTTCGGTATCGACGCCGTCTGGCTGACGCCCGTGCTCGCGAACGATCACGCCCCGCACGGCTACAACATCACAGACTTCTTTTCCGTCGCGGCGGACCTGGGCGACCGCGCTGATCTTGAGCGGCTGGTTGAGCGGGCCCACGAACTCGGTCTGAAGGTGCTGTTCGATTTAGTGTTGAACCACTCGGCGCGTGCACATCCGTACTTTCAAGACGCCTACGGTAACCCGGACAGCGAGTACTACGACTGGTACGAGTGGCAGCCCTCCGGCGAGCCGGGGACCTACTTCGACTGGGAGCACATCGCCAATTTCGATTTCGACTCGCTCGCGGTCCGCCGGCACCTGCTTGAGGTCGTCGACACGTGGGCGCCGCTGGTCGACGGCTTCCGATGTGACATGGCCTGGGCCGTCCCGGAGAGCTTCTGGCGTGAGCTCCGCGACCGGCTGAAGGCCCGCGACCCGGAGTTTCTCCTGCTCGACGAGACCATTCCGTACGTTCCGGACTTCCACGAGGGACTGTTCGACGTCCACTTCGACTCGACGACCTACGCGACCCTGCGCAGCGTCGGGACTGGCTGGGCGCCCGCCGAGGCGCTGCTGGACGCCGTCGACGAGCGATCGCGGATTGGCTTTCCCGACCACGCGAGGTTCCTGCTGTACGCCGAGAACCACGACGAGACCCGGTATCTCGTCGAGTGTGGCCGCCCCGCAGCGATGGCCGCAGCCGGGGCGCTGTGCACGCTCCCTGGCGCGCCGCTCGTGTACGCCGGCCAGGAACTCGGCCAGCGAGGCCGCCGGGACGGTATCGTCCGGGCCTGGACCGATGAGGGGCTCACCGCCCACTATCGGCGGCTGTTGGCGCTTCGCCGTTCGATGCCGGCCCTACGAGCCGACGCCGCCCTGCGACGGATTGATTACACGGTCCGAGATGGTGATCCCGACCGGGTGGTCGCGTTCGGCCGGACGACCGCAACAGGGGCTGGGGAGTCCCTCGAGGGACTGGCACACCGGGTCGCCGACGGCGCGGACCCGGAGATGGCCCATGCCGCGGTGGTCGTCTGTCACTTCGGCGAGGGAGCAGTGACAGTCGAGCCCGGACCGTCCCTCCTCGGGATAGACGCGGTCACCGGTGAGCGCCTTGACGAGTCCGGGGCGGCCACCGTCGACGACGTCCTGGTACTCCCGACGGTGCCAGCCGAACTCACCGCCGGTACCGACTGACTGCGGCAGCGACCCCGGCCGCCGAACGAAGCGCTTTATATCCAGCGCCCGCCGATAGCGGCATGCGGCTGACCACGGCGCTGAACGAATACAAGCGCCACCGCGGTCGGCGGTTCCCGGAGGAAGCCCGAACCGTCGAGGGGACGTTCTCGGGGCACAGCGACCGGCTCGTTCACGTTTCGCCGACGGGGAATCTACGGGACTACTCGTCGTCGCTATCCGGACTGAACGGTATCGATCGATCGCGACTGGGGGTGGAGACGCCGGACCGCACCTACTGGTTCGAGGACCTGCAGGTAATTCGCCAGCACTACTACGGGGACACCCGGCTGGTAGAGACGGAGCTCGACGCCAACGGCTTCACCGTCCACCAGTTCGACCTCACGCTTGGGCGGGCCCACGTGACCCACGTCGAACTGCGGGGGGCGGTCCCCGCCGGCACGAAGCTCGTGGCCTTCCTCACTCTGGCGCCGGAGGGGAGCGAGGGCGGCGTCGGCTCGCTCATCCACGAGGAGGCCGGGCCCGAGGGAAGCCAGGCCATCGAGGTGTTCCACCGCACCGAGCACGACTACGTGACCGCCTCGACCGGGCTGGCCGACGTCAGGGGACAACAGCCCGAACACTTCGAGGAGCTTCTCGACGCGGCGCCGGTGTCGTTCCCGCGGGGCGGCGTCGAGCCCTACGACGAGACGCGACTGAGCGGCGATTTCGTCGTGACGGCCCCCCTGGAACAGGAGGGCCGGGGGGCCCGGACCACGTTGGTGACACAGCTCTCCAACCACGACGAGATCGACCGCGAGACGGCCCTGAACGATCTACGCAACTGCGCAACCAACTACGGCACCGCCAACGACCTCCGGGCGGCCGCCCGTGAGATGAGTACGACCACCGTCCCGGCGTCGGTCCCGCGGGCGGACCTAGTCCGGTCGGACCTACGCGTGCTGGACCTTCTTGAGGGGGCCTCCGGGGGCCACATCGCCGCTCCGGAGTTCGACGCTTTCCACGCCAACTCCGGGGGGTACGGCTACGTCTGGTTTCGCGACGACGCCAACGTTGCCCAGCGGCTGCTCGCGGCCAGCGACCGGCTGGGCCTCGACGTCGACGCCGACCTCGCCGGGGCGGCGCGGTTCTACTGTGAGACCCAACTCGACGACGGCACCTGGCCCCACCGCGTGTGGGCGATCGACGGCTCGCTCGCGCCGGGCTGGGCCCATGCCCGCGTCGAGCGCAAGCCCAGCTCAAGCGAGTACCAGGCCGACCAGACCGCGACGGTAACGGCGTTCCTGGCGACGCTGTTGCGCGAGCGGGGGGAGACGCTCTCGGCTCCGCTGGCGACAACCGTCCGGGAGACGATCGCCGACGCCGTCGCGGCGCTGGATCGCAGCCTCGCGACCAACGGCCTTCCCGAGCGCTGCCAGAACGTCTGGGAAGACGCCGTCGGACAGTTCGCCCACACGGCGGCGGCGTTTCTGCGAGCCTACGCCGCAGTGGCGGCCGCGCCGGTCGAGGCGGACCTGGACGCGGCCGCTCGCGAGGGAGGTCGGACGGTGCTGGCGGGGCTGGACGCGCTGTGGGCCCCCGAGGGGAGACACTACGGGATGCGGCTCGTCGACGGCGAGCTCGACGACCGGCTCGATGCGGCCACCCTGGAGCTGGTGGAGGCGGCCCACGCGTGGCACGCCCTTGAGGACGTCCAGCTCCCGGCCGAACTGCTCGACCGGCTGACCGCCCATCTGCGTGCGGTGCTCGACGGGCTGTTCCGCAACCCCCAAGAGAGCGACGCGGCCGGGCTGGTCCGGTACGAGGGAGACCGCTGGCGGACCGACGACCAGCCCGACCCTAAGCTGTGGTCGGTTACGACTGGGCTCGGGGCGGTTGCGGCCGCGACGTTCAGCGAACTCTTGGAGGCTATCGGCCGCGATGGCGCCGCCTTCCGGTCGCGGGCGACGCGCTTGTACAAACTCCTCGAGGACGAGGGGCCGTTCACCACCGACGCCGGCTACCTGGCGGAACAGGCTTTCGACGACGGCACGCTCGACAGCGGGACGCCGCTGGCCTGGTCACACGGTCTGCGGCTGCAGGCGACGGCACTGCTGGCTGACCTCGACGCGCTCCCAATACCCTCCGAGCCGACGACGGTCCCGCCCGAACGTCCCCGGTGGACCACCGGCGAGAAGTACGGCCTCTGTACCGCTGCCGATCACGATGGACCGGACCCCTCACGGGTGTGGTTCACGCTTACCGAGGGTGCTCTCACCGAGGCGCGGTTCCCTCGGATCGACGTGATGAACGTTCGGACGATCGATTACCTGGTACGCTGTCGCGAGGACGGCCACACCGTCCGAACCCACACCGAACGGGGGGAAACGACCGACACCATCTCCCGGGCGGTAGACCCAGTCGGCGACGAGGCGCTGTGCTACCGCCACGTGTTCAGTGCCAACGGCGATGGCCACGGCCACGAGTGGACGCTCACTGTCGAGTACGCCACCGACCCTGACCACGACGCGATCATCGCCGACGTCAGCTTCGACGCGACTGACGGCCGACAGTACGACGTGTTCGCCGTCTCGGATCTCGCGCTGGCCAACCGGGGAACCGAGGATCGCGGGCTCCGGGTTGGCGAGGCCGGCAACTACAATCTGCTGGCCCGGGACCCGACCGACTACACCGCGGCGGCCGACGACCCGCTGCTGGTCGACGAGGAGGGAGACGGTTACTCCGTGGCGATGGCGCTGGCCTCGGCAGACCGGTTCGACTGGGCGACCGTCGGCGTGGCCGGTAGCGACCACCTCGACGCGCTGTTCACCGACGAGACGCTTCCCGACCCTCGCAGCGCGGTTGACAACGAGAGCGTCGTGCTCGTCGGACGGCTCGGCTCCGGCGAGGTCGTCCGGGAGACGCTAGCCGCCGGCTTCGCCCGGCGGGCCAACACCGCGGCAGCACTGGGTGAGGCTAACGGGGCGCTCGAGCGGGGGTTCGAAACCGTCCGGGACGCCTACGCCGGCACCTGGCGGGGGGCGCTAGCGGACGTCACCACCCCGGCGGCCGTCGCCGACGATCCTGCCCTGGCGGCCCAGTACCGGACCGCGCTGATGAGCCTGCTCGCCGTCGAAGATAAGACCTACCACGGCGCCTCCATCGCCTCACCGTCCGTCCCGTGGGGCCAGGCGGTGACCGCCGACCGCCCGAAGGGGTACGGGTATAATTTCGTCTGGTCGCGAGATCTCTATCAGGTCTTCACTGCCTTCCTCGCCGTAGGGTTCGACGAGATCGCCGTCGACCAGTTGGCGTACATCTACCGCTACCAGCAGGACGAGAACGGTTTCATCCCACAGAACACCTACGTCAACGGGATCACCCGGTGGGGCGGCGAGCAGATGGACAATATCTCGTTCCCGCAGGTAATGGCCTACCAGCTGTGGATGGCAGGGGTGGACCTGGCCGATGCGCCCTACAGCTACGAGCACGTTCGCCGGTCGGCCGACTACGTCACCCGCAACGGTCCCTCGACGGTCCAGGAGCGCTGGGAGGAGGAGGCGGGCTACTCACCGTCGTCGATCGCCACGGAGATAGCGGGACTGGCCTGTGCCGGCCGGCTCGCAATCGCCGAGGACAGGATGGCCGACGCCCTGGTCTGGTTGGCGCTGGCCGACGAATGGGCCGATAGCGTCGAAGACTGGACCGCCACCACGACCGGCACCGACCGCCACACTGCGACGCCGTACTACGTCCGGATCACCCGCGACGGTGACCCGGACGCCGGCCATACGCGGGCGCTGGCCAACGACGGCCCAACTCTCGACGAGCGGGATATCATCGACGCGGGCTTTCTCGAGTTGGTCCGGCTGGGGGTGAAGCCGGCCGACACTCACCTGATGCGTAACTCCCTAGAAGAAGTCGACCGGACGATCCGGGTGGACCTCGACGCCGGACCGGCCTTCTACCGGTACAACGGGGACGGCTACGGAGAGCGAGCGACCGGCGACAAAGGCGGCCCGTGGTCAGCCGAACACAGCGGTAAGGGACGGCTGTGGCCGCTGTTGACCGGCGAGCGTGGGGAGTACCAGCTTCGCTCGGCAAGCGACGGTCTCAGTCCGATGACCTGTCTCCGGGCGATGGAGCGGTTCGCCAACTCCGGCCGGATGCTTCCCGAGCAGGTCTGGGACCGAGAACACAGCACGAAGTACGGCTGGGTGTTCGGCGAGGGGACCGGCTCGGCGACGCCCCTAGCCTGGGCGATGGCACAGTACATCCGACTGGCCCACGGTATCGACGCCGGCCAGCCAATCGAAACGCCGACGTTCGTCGAGGAGCGGTATCAAGAGCGTCATCTCCACACGGTTGAGAATTCCCCCCGGCTCCACGTGGACGCTCACCTCCAAGGCGACGAGCTGATCGTCTCCGGAGAGACGACGGGCGCGGTGGTCGCGATCAAGACGCCGATCGACGCGACGGTGCTCGAGCCCGAGGACGACAGCTTCGAAGCCCGCGTCGACGTCCGGACAAGCCAGAACCACATCACCGTCGCTGCGGCGAGTTCCCGCCAACTAGAGACCGCGGTCACGGCCGTTGAACGCCTCTCGCTGTAGATCGTCGCCGGCCGAGTGACTGAAATTTCTGGACAAATGGGCACTAGAATTGGAGTTATAAACGAGTAGTTGGTGATAATTACCGCATTCAACACTCTTTGTACTACTAGATGGTATCATACTATACACATGGCCGGCGAGAACGGCGACCCACCCAAGCTCGCGACGGCCGAGATCACGCTACGGCTGTATGTGACGACGCCGGTCGTAGGGACGCGGGTCGCTACCATCGACCGATTGACGACGCTCTCAGCTGACGGTTCGATCGAGGACTACGAGATCACCGTCGTTCGGGGTGATGTCATCCTTTCGGACGGCGGCCGTGACGCCGGCGACGATGACGACCTGACCGCCGCTCTCGCCGCGATCGCGGCCTGGACCCACGGAGAGATCCGGTCGGCGCTGGACGGGCAGCGCACGTCGACCCGGACCGGTCGCGCCGTACGGACGCTGGCGCTTCCTGAACGAACCCTCGCCGTCGACGAGGGCGATCGACTCGTCGGCGTATTCCCCTGTACCGATGGCGACCGGACTTGGACCGTCACCGACTTTTTGGACAGTTACAAGAGCAACGGGGCGTTTCCGCCGGGCCTCGATGTCGGCTTCTCGACGGCCTGAGGCCGCGGTGGGCCGCCCCGGTGGGTGTCCTCTGGCCCCGCGCCGGAAATGGCCATACCGGCCAGCCGCCGGCGGTTATGCCCGGCGGACGGCCGTGGTCAGCGCCGCGAGCCGGTCAGCAAGGTCATCGGTCAGGGCGTCAGCCTCGACGCGCCAGCGCCAGTTGCCCGTCGCCGTTCCGGGGGTGTTCAACCGGGCCTTGCTTCCCATCTCGAGCAGGTCCGGCAGGGTAGTGATCGCCAGGTCGGCGGCCGAGCCCCAGACGGCGTCGATGACGTCCCAGGCGACACCGGTCCCGTCCGCGCCGAGCGCGTAGTCGAAACAGGCACGCTGCTGCTCGTCGAGATCGCGGTAGTAGCCCACCACAGTGTCCGTGTCGTGTGTCGAGGTGTAGGCGACGGCGTTCTCCGGGTAGTCCCGGGGCTTGTAGCGGTGGTGCTCGGCACACCAGTCGGCATACTGCGGGACGCGCATCCCTGGGAAGCCGAACCGGTCGCGTAGGCTGATGATTCCCTCGTCGAGGAACCCGAGGTCCTCGGCAATGAACGGGAGCTCACCGAGCTCCGCCTGGACTGTCTCGAACAGCGACCCGCCGGGACCGGGACGCCACTCCCCCTCGGCCGGGTCGTCGGCGTCCACGGGGATTGCCCAGTACTCGTCGAAGGCTTTGAAATGGTCCAGCCGGGCGACGTCCACGAGCTCGAACAGCCGCCGGAACCGGTTTAGCCACCACTCGAAGCCCGCCGACGCGAGGTGGGCCCAATCGTAAACGGGGTTGCCCCAACGCTGACCGTCGTCGCCCGGGTTGGGCGGGACGCCGGCGACGGCGGTGGGGCGGCCGTCCTCGAGGGCGAACGCCTCGCGGTTGGCCCAGACGTCCGCCGAGTCCAGGGCGACGTAAATAGGGACGTCCCCGATCAGGGTAACCCCGTGGTCGTCGGCCGCCTCGCGCAGCTGGGCCCACTGCTCGTCGAAACGCCACTGGACGAACTCATGGTACCGGATCTCCTCGGCCAACGACGCCCGGTACTCGGCGAGGGTCTCTGGCTCGCGGGCGACCAGGCCGGCCGGCCACTCCGGCCACGGGGCGCCATCGAACGCTCGCTTGCAGGCCGCGAACAGGGCGTAGTCCGCCAGCCAGTCGGCCGCCCGCTCGCGGAACGCCTCGAACGCCACGGGGGCGGTCGCGTCGTCGAACCGTTCAAAAGCCGTCCGTAGGCGGTCGCGCTTGAACCGGACGACCCGCTGGTATTCGACGGTCGTCGGATCAAAGCCGTCTCCTGGCGGGGTGAGCTCGGCCTCGGTCAGCCAGCCCTGCTCCTTGAGATCCCGGAGGTCGATCACCAGCGGGTTGCCGGCGAACGTCGATGGGGAGCTGTAGGGCGAGTGGCCGTGCACGCCCGTGGTCGGGCCCAGCGGGCAGAACTGCCACAGTGACTGATCGGCCCGGTCCAGGAAGGACAGCACTGTGCGGGCGCCGGCGCCGAGGTCGCCGATGCCGTGCTCCCCGGGTAGCGATGTCAGGTGTAAGAAGAGACCGCTCTGGCGCTCGAACTCCATACCATCGGTTGGGGCACCCGGCCTATCAACGTTGCCGGGGACCGGCATCACGCCTGGCGGCACAGCCTGCTGGCGTCGAAGGAACCAACACCCCTGGCTGCCCAGAGGAGGGTAGTGACCTCAATTACCGCCTCGATCCGCTCGGAGCTGGCCATCCCTGACTGCTCATGCTCCCGTCGGTAGTGATGCTCGGCTGGGGGTTCCCGCCCAATGTCAGCGGCGGCCTCGATACGGTCGTCGGCGAGCTGTACTGGCAGTTCCAGGATCGCGACGACGTTGAGGTGACGCTCGTGCTCCCGGCGGAGTACGCCCCGGACGACGAGCCGAACATCCACGGTGTCGCAACCGGGGACGGCGACCTCATCACCCGGATCAACCGGCTGTCCGGGGAGTTCGTTGAGCTAGCCGCCGACGCGGACATCACCCACACACACGACTGGTTCGGCTACAACCCCGGCTCCAGGGCGCAGGCAACACACGACATCGAGTGGATGACAACGTTCCACTCGCTATCCAGCGATCGGAACCTGAACCCACCGGAACGCGAAACCGACACCGAACAGCGGATCGTCAACCGTGCCGACCAGCTGGTCGCGGTCAGCGACCTCACCGCCCGGGAGGTCACCGAGCAGTACGGCGGATCGCCGGCGGTGATCCACAATGGATTCCGCCGGGTCAACCCTACCGGTCGGGACATCAAGACCGAGCTGGGTATCGAGGGCCCGATGCTGTTTTTCACCGGCCGGCACACCCACCAGAAGGGTATTCCATACCTGCTGTACGCGGTGGCGAAGCTCCGGCGGTTGGGTCTGACGCTCGTGATCGGCGGGACCGGCCATCTGACGGCCCAGCTGCGACGGTTCGTGGAGCTACTGGATATCGAAGATCGCGTCGAGTTCGTCGGCTACATCCCCGAGGCGGAGCTGGCGGACTACTACGCCAGCGCCGACCTGTTCGTCTCAGCGTCGCTCGCCGAACCGTTCGGAATGACGGTCGTGGAGGCGCTCTCGACGGGCACCCGCGTCGTCGCCACGGAGTGTGGCGCCGCTGAACTCCTGCCTGCGGACTGTCTCGTCGAGGTCGAGCCCGACTCCGACTCAATCGCCGACGGCATCGAGTACGCTCTCGACATGGAGGGCGAGCCCACCTACGAGGAACGCTCCTGGACGGCGGTCGCCGACGACTACGTCGAGTTCTATCACGAGCTGCTCGGCTGACCCCGAGCGCCTACCGGACCAGGCGCAGATCTCGGACGGGCTCGGGATGAACGATCCGGAACCCGTTTGCCGTCGGGTGGGTCCCCAGAACCGGCGCGGCGCTCTCGCGCCCCTCGGCGTCGGTGCCCCCCTCCCGGCTGGGCTCTCTCCCGCTCTCGTATGGGCTATCGCTGCCAGTGAGCCCCTGGTAGGGGCTCTCGCCTGGGCCACTGTCGTAGGGGCTCTCACCCGGTGAGGCGGTCTCGTAGGGCGTGTCCTGGTGCGGGGCGTCCTCGTCAAGGTACTCGGTGAAGTTCTCCGGGGGGAGGTAGATCTCCTCTCCCCCGGCCGACCGGACGATTACGGCAGCGTCGCGGGTTCCGGTGACGGTGATGACCGTCCGGCCGTCTCGGACGTCGACGTCAATGGACACCTCCTCGGCCGCACCGCCGATGCTCATACCCGATTCATGCGGGAGTCGTGCCTAAGCTATTGTGGTCCCATCACCCGTGTCGGGGTGGGTTCGACCCACTCCTGCGTCGGGCGACCCGCACGACCCGACTTTGGCAATGATCGCTCGCTTCCCGCTTGAAGATTCGACCCTCCGACGGCGTCCGGCCGATGGGAGTACTACAAATTCTCACATACTTTTGGCGGGCCACAGCGTCACTGACCTCTCTGATATCGTCCACAAGAGGGTCCCTATCGCCTGGATCGGCGGTCGGCATTGCCAGACTGCGCAGACCACACAGGATTCTCTCCCGTGGGGGAGCGGCCCTGCGAAGGCCAGCCGGGGTGACGGCCCAACTGACCGCCGCAGCCGGCCCGAGGACGTCGATCCCGATACGGCCCGATAACCGAATGGCCACTCCTGCTCGACAAGACGTCGACCCCGCGACAGGCATCCACGGCGACAAGGAGTTCCTCTAAGGAAAAACGACGTGCTCGAGGGTTGAACGCTACTCTCGACGAGTGGATGATGCGGGCGAGCGCGGACTGTGGGTTCCTCCGCTGAGACGGCCCGATCACGACGGCCTCTGGGGCGGCGACGTGGCAGTTCGAGGGCCCGCTCTCGGAGGCGCACAGCGTCCCCGACGACGGCACGTAGCACCCCCGGATGGGCTCGCAGGAATCGACGCCTCTCCGTTCCTCGTCCAGCGGCCGCCTACCGGCTGTCCTGGACGGGCGGCGTCTCGTACTCGGCCCCGCAATCCCGGCAGGCAGCGACCGGCTGTCCCGCTTCATCGAGTGTCACCCGGAGTTCGTCGTGTCCACAGGCCGGACAGTCTCGAGGAACGTGCTCGCTGCCACAGCCCGGGCAGTCGAAGGTCAGCCCGTCGTCGGTTTCCAAGCGTAGGTTTCTGTGCCCGCAGTCCGGACATCCGAGCGGGATGCGCATATCGGTGGTCTCGCGGGGAGCGCCCAGCGCGAGCAGGACCGCGTTGCTGTCAGCATCGTTTCGCCCGGATTGGTACTCGCCGGGCTCGAATCGGACCACCTCTCCCTCGTGGACGGTCATCTCGCCATCAAGGGTCTCGAAGGTCACTGACCCCTCGAGTATAACGAAAATCTCCTCCTGATCTATGTGAGTATGAAGACCGCCGGGAAGGCTCTCGCCGGCCGCGAGGTCATAATGGTTGATCGCGACGTCGGTCGTCCCCAGCGGTTCGGACAGCCCATGCCGCTCGCTGGCCGTCCCGATGGTCGTCGGCTCCGCGGTCTCGATGACGACCCGGCGCATGGCACTCCGGTGAGAGCCGGATGCTCATAGCTCCGGCGGCGACCGCCACTCTCTCGTTGGTGCGTCGGTTGAGCGGTCCTCGGGTACCGTCCCCTGCCCCGCACTGGTCAGTCCGGGAAGACAGCTTATTGCCCGGGGTGTGAGTCCCCGGGAGAGGCGATGGGCGGAACGGGGCGTCCCTCGATATCCGCTGGAGCGGCTCGTATTCCTCTGCGCAAACCTTCGACGAGGACGTACCGACGCCCGACCGATCCGACACCGCCTGCCAGGAGTGTGGCGGAACGGTGGCGACGCACGATTTCGAGACGGTCTGCGTGGACTGCGGGCTCGTAGTCCACGAGGATCAGCTGGACGACGGCCCGGAGTGGCGGCGCTTCAGCGATGATCTGGGAACGCTCGAGCGGACCGGTACGGCGTTGACGGCGACGCGCCACGACCGGTAGGACTATGCTCCATATCGCTTAACCGGGACACGTTGGACACTACATCGACCGTCGCCCGCCCCCTCGTCGGGGCGTCAGCGTGGCGGATCATGACGCTCGCGGCCGGATGGCTTGTACTCCTATTCGTCGGCGCCTACCTGATTACCCCTGCTAGTGTCCTCACACTGGTCATGGCCGATCTCGCCATTACCGAGGCAACGGCCGCTGCACTCGTCTCGATGCCACAGGTCGCTGCGACAGTGATGGGCATTCCTGTCGGAATCTATCTCGACCGTATTGAAAGCCGTGTGATCGTCCCGGTTGCGGCGGCTGTTCTCTTGATCGGCAGTATCGGTGACTGGTTCGCCGCGAGTGGGGGGACCGTCTCGTGGCTCATCGCCTCACGACTACTCGCGGGTATCGGGATGTTCGTTCTGTGGGTGGTCAGTATCAACGTCGCCTCGAG
>CAZLOO010000030.1:0-13564 GCA_964561055.1 uncultured Halobacteriales archaeon | reverse complement strand
CTTGTTTGGGTTATGTTGTGGCGATTCGAATTCCTTCCCACACTCACCACACTGGTGTTTGTACTGCCGCTCCTCCGTGCTGCCGCCAAGGACATCTTTAATTTTCTCTACAAGTGCCATATTTTGCCACATAACTCACTTTCATATAAAAGTTTTGTTCAATATTAATAGATTAGACTGATACAGCATGGCTACAAGGCTCGCGTCCTGTATTTAATAGATTGTTGAAATTGTAATTAGACGTATATATTCGACAGGCTGCTCTCTACTGGCACGACGATCGCCTCGGGTTTTGTAGCGCTCACGAGGGGGCCCGGCACCGTTGAGCGTCGGCGTGCAACGATGTCGACACGGAGCCGACTCCGGTTCATCAGACCGGACCAAGACGATGCGTCGCCGGAGGCGCCCACTGGCATCGCACAGGTGCACAAACACTCCAGTGTCCTTCCTCCGCGGTTGTGCAGTTGCTCGTCGAGCTCGGGGACCTGCTGTCCGCGACGGGGCCGTTGCGGGGACGCAACTCCGCGGCGGCGCAGTTCGTTTTCCTCGATACGGCAAGACGGGTGCGTGGACGAGGAGTGACCTCGGTTGGGGGCTCCCAATCGTTGACTCTCTCCCCCCAGTGGATCGGAGGAGCGTCCTGCCGACGACCGCGACGGGTACGCGGACGCCACGGTGTACGAGGACGGCGCCGTCATGTGAGTGTCCGCTCGCCGAACCGACGCCGACGCTCACCCGTCGGGCCGGCGGTGCACGTCCGCTATGCGGCGCTGCACTCCGGCCCGGAGACACTGAAGGACGGGGAGAACAGACGGGATGAGAAGAGGCGTCGTCGGAAGGGACACACCGTGTCGGTCGGTGTCTGGCTGGACGGCTATGATCGCCCTTTCGTACGGTTTATCAGCCGCTCGGGCGTACAAACAAGTATGGCACAACCACAAGTAGGCGACGCTGCGCCGACGTTCACCGCGACCGTCGGTACCGCCGATCACGAGACGTTCGACCTCGACGAGCACCTCGGCGACGGCCCGGTCGTGCTGGCGTTCTTCCCGGGCGCGTTCACGCCGCCATGTACCAACGAGATGGTGGCACTCCAAGACCGGCTCGGCGAGTTCGAGAACGCCGGCGCGACGGTCATCGGGATCAGCGCCGACTCGGCGTTCTCGCTGGGCGCGTTCCGCGACGAACACGACATTGAGTTCGACCTCGTGAGCGACATGGGGCGGAACGCCATCGACGCCTACGACCTCGGGACCGATCTCCCCGGCCTCGGCCTCCACGGCATCGCCAACCGGGCGGTGTTCGTGCTCGACGAGGACGGCACCGTCACTTACAGTTGGGTCGCCGAGGACCCGACGAACGAGCCGGACTACGCGGAACTCCTCGACGCGATCGAGGCTGCTGCTTGATCGCACAGACGCGCTTGACCGCCGATGGTCGATAGCGAATCAACGGACCGACTCTGCCGGAGAGTCGGCGTCCCGGCCGGTCGGGTAGTCGTAGCCCTCGGCGGGGCGTCTCCCCGGATGTGCCAGCGAGCATCCGCGCGGCCGTTCCCGACGTGGATCGTGCCCACGGACCGAGCCGTGGGCCACGAACGGACGCCATTCCGGGCGGATGCGGGCGCTCGGTGCGCCCAAGGACGGACTCGTACCGGGCGATACACCGACGCCGCAGTCACCGATCACTGACCCATCACCATGGTTAACCGACGACAGCTACTCCGGACGGCAGGTATCGCACTGACAGCAGGGCTCGCCGGCTGCGCCAACCAATCAGACGACGGAACGAGCGATGGCGAGGCCGACACCACGACTGAGGAGACCACGACGGAGACGACTCCAACCGAGGAGACTCCAACCGAGGAATCCGACGACACCACAACGACGACCGAGGAGACGACCACCACCGAGGAGACCACGACCGAGGACTCCAGCGGTGCTAACCTGGTTGTCGACAACGTCAGCTTCACCGCCTGGGAGATCGTTCGCGACGACACGGGCAACGTCGGGCCGACCGGCGAGAAGAACCCGGGGATGACTTTCGAGGTCGGTACCAGATACGTCGTCGAGAACGGCGGGTGGAACTCCCATCCGTTCGCGCTCCGGGCGGCCGACGACACGCCGCTGCTCTCGCAGTCGAACGACGGCCGCTACGAGACCGACGACGCAGTCGAGTGGGTCGACAACGGGGAGACGTTCGCGTTTACGATGACCGAGGAACTGGCGGGCGACGTGGACTACTACACCTGTACTATCCACTCACAGATGCGTGGCGACGCGAGCGGAGATTGAGCTACCCACGGCTGAAGCCGTGGGATTCAGCGTGGACTCCCGTTCCGGCCGATTCCTCGGCAGGGGAATCGCCTCCGTTCACGGTCACCATTCCGCTGTTCAAACGCACGCCCGAGGGTGCGCCTCCATCGCCCCCAGTTTGGTGGCGACGGAGATACTGCAGGCCGATGTTCTTCGCAGCGTTGTCATCCGCGTGATTCTCATAGCCGCAGTTCAGGCACTCGAACGACTCGCCATCACGGTTGTCTGGATGGGTGAAACCACAGTGCGAGCAGTGCCGACTCGTGTTCTTCGAATAATGGATAGGATCTCTCCGGCTCCCGACCCCGCGGGCGTTCCGAGGGCGGAGCCGACCTGCGGTCCGCAGCGCCGACGCTCAGTCAGTCGCGCTGCCGGCAAACGCATCGACGCCTGCCTGGGCGACATCGATGTCTTGGTCGACCGAGCCGCCGCTGACACCGACTGCGCCGACGACCTCCTCGCCGCGTGCGAGAGGGATGCCGCCGCCGAAGACGACGAGCCGGCCGTCGTTGGTGGTGTTGAGTCCGTAGAGGGACTCGCCCGGCTGTGTCGGCTCAGCCAGGTTCTCGGTCGGCATCGTGAGGCTGGCAGCCGTGAACGCCTTGTTGATCGCGATGTCGGTGCTGGCGAGCCACGCGTCGTCCATCCGCTCGAAGGCGACCAGGTTCCCGCCGCGGTCGACCACCGCGATGTTCATCCGGACGCCGATCTCCGCCGCCTTCCGCTCGGCGGCCTCGATGACCGGCTTCGCGCTGTCCAGTCCGACCGTTCGGACCGACCGTACGTCTCCATTTCCGCCGCTTGGTTGGTTTGTAGTTGACATTGTAGGTGCTCCTCGGGTCCGTCTGACCCAGGTGGGCGCGGCCAGCACAACGCGGGCCACGTGATTTGCAGGCGCTGCCTGCTCAGTCGCTTCGGAGCACTGGTCTCCAAGTGCGGGCCGTCCGGGTCAACACTGATGATGGTCGGTGTCCAAAGCTCAACTTCTCTGTACGACGTATGAGCTAATAAACATTTCGGTCAGTTGAAAATCTCAATTCGTGATTAGTTTCAGCGGCCGTGGTGATACAGGACACCTGTTACCCATCGTCGCCCGGAGGACCCGTGGGCCGAATTCCAACGGAGAGTCCGATCTCAGTCGGCACCGAGGGCAGGCAAGGCACAGGCCCCCGGGCTACCGAGGACACGATCAAGCCAGCCACCCATGCCGGCAGCTCCGACTGGTGGCAGGCCAGGGTTCCGGTCGCGGCGAGCGAAGGCACGATACATCGCGACGAGGGATCTGAACGCAGCGTCGTCGTATGTGGTCGGTCGGATCTGCCGGTCGTCACCGTTGATGAGTCCATGCTCGACCGTAGCCGTGCTCGGCAGTCCGGTGTCGGTCGCTGGCAGAGGATGGTCGGTGCATATCGCGAAGACGAACTGGGCACCGATGCCGGCGCGGCCTCTATCTTCGAGTAGCCGGTGCCGGTCAGCTCCTCGACCTGGCCGCCGGGCAGCCTGCGCGCGTCGCAAGCGGCGTGTGGCCCGCCATCCCGTGCCTGTCGGCCGCACCGGGGTGGTGACACCGTCCCGACCGACACCCCGATTCGACCGTCTGACCGACATACCCTCTGTCTGGAATACGCGATTTCTGCCAGAATCAGGATAGGGAGGTCCGGGCCTCGTTGAAGAAAGGACGCATATCGGTCGCCCCGTGGCTTCGTCTCGAGGATATTGGTATCAAGCATCATGAACCTGGATGTCGAACGAGCGGTATGGATTGGGACGAAATCGTCCGGCAGAGCCAGCGCGCGTCGACCCGGAAGACGTTCCGGCGTCGGGTCGACGAACAGGCAACATCGCTTCGTGAGGCGCTTACAGCCGGCGAGTTCACAGGCGGATTCCGACTCGGGCTTGAACTCGAGGGGTACGCCGTGGACAGCAACGGCCAGCTTGCGGCTGCCCCCGAACCGGCGATGTCGTCGGTCTGTGAGCGCGAACTAGGGCGACACAACGCCGAGTTGAACACGCCGGTGGCGGCGTTCGACCCGGAGGGGGTCACGCAACAGACGACCAGTCTTACCGAGCGCGTTACCGCCGTTCAAGAGGCGTTCGCGGCCCACGATCGGCAGTTTGTCACCGACGGAATGTGGACGATCGGTCCGCCGGAAGGAACGGAAACGTATCTGTCCGCCACCGAGACGAGAGGAGGGATCGAGGTCGCAACGAACCTCTCACCGGACGCTCGTTACTACGCGCTGGATGCCGATATCACCGCCAACGGGCCGGTCCAGTTGGAGCTCCCCGGCTGTCGGCGGACGCTCCAAACCATCCTCGTCGAATCGCTGGCCACCTCGATGCAGGTCCACCTCCAGTCGCCAACCGATGCGTTCGCGCAGTACTTCAATGCGGCACTGCGCACCGTCGGCCCGGTGGTCGCGCTGGCAGCAAATGCCCCGTTTCTCCCGCCCGAACTCTACACTGACGCCGACCCGGAGACAGTGCTGACTGCCGGGGTCGAACTCCGGATTCCCGTCTTCGAGTCGATGAATGTCCGTGACCCGGGGAAGGTTCGGCTCCCCCGTGATATCGACTCCCCGATGGACGCCGTCGATCGCATCGTCGATGACCGGCTGTGTGCGCCGTATCTTCGCGAATGGCTTGCGGAGGGCCCTTCCGAGGGATTCGAAGCCGACTACTGGGAGTTGCTCCACAAGCAGGGAACTTGCTGGCGATGGGTCCGCCCCGTGTTCGGCCCCGAGGGACCGCGCCTCGAGTACCGGCCGCTCGCTGCCCAACCGAGCGTACCCGACGTCATCGGATTCCAGGTGCTCGTTGCTGGCCTGCTCCATGGCGTCGTCACCACCGACCATCCCCTGCTCGACCTGCCGTGGCAGGCTGCCCGGGAGTCGCTGTACGCGGCGAGCCGTGACGGGTTCGAGGCGCCCCTCGCGTGGATGACTCGCGACGGCGACCGAACCGACGACTCAGCAGTCCTCTATCCGGACCTGTTCACCTTAGCTCGCACTGGGCTCCGCGATCGGGGCTTGACCGACGCCCGTATCGACGACCTCCTCGCCCCCATCGAGCGCCGCTGGACGACCCGGACGACGCCAGCGACCTGGAAGCGCGATCGCGTCAGAACTCGGCTCGACGCGGGTGACGATCTCGACGCCGCCATCACTGGGATGCAACGGGAGTACATTCAGCAGGCCGGGACGGGCGAGCCATTCGTACACTGGCTCGAGTGAACAGAGAGGATGCCGAGCTTCGTTCCCGACCACGGTGGGCAGGAGTACTCACCCTCCTTTTTTCGGTACGGTGCTGGATTCACTCCGGGTATGCCAATCTGCGGGTGCAGTACTGCTCGGCCCCACGAGCGGCGATCACTCCGGCTGACACAGCCCGTCTCGGCGGGCAGTATGAACTACGCTGTCGGTGGTGGCCCTCGGTACGTTCGGATGACGTGGGGGGAGTGTGACGGGGGATCGGTGGGTCGGCTCGCGGCTCCTCGGGGTGTTGTTCGACATCGACACAGCGCGTCTCGCCGGCGAACCATCACCCAGCGAGGCCTGGCAGGTACTGGCGATCGAGCCCTCCGAAGCCCCCGAAGCGCTCCGTGAACTGGTGGCGCCGACCACCGACGGCGAGGTCCAGGTTCGGCTGGACCTCCAAGGGACCGACAACTGGTGATATCTAACCGTCGTAGTACGCATGTGAGCGCCCTCGCCTCTCCCCACGACTG
Organism: uncultured Halobacteriales archaeon; assembly: GCA_964561055.1. Taxonomy (GTDB): domain Archaea; phylum Halobacteriota; class Halobacteria; order Halobacteriales; family Haloarculaceae; genus CAZLOO01. The sequence continues at coordinate 7,522 of CAZLOO010000030.1, read as the reverse complement.
ATGTGCCGAGTGCTGGCGAGACGCTGGCGACCGAAACGGCGCCCAGAGAACGACCTGCCGTGTCGACGGCACGCTTATTGCAGGCCGCGTGGAGTCCGAGTCGGGTTCAATGCATGCCAATCGATAGCAATACGTGGCGGCAAGAGGCGAACATCAAGGCCGCTCAGGCGATGATCAAGGCCGACCCCGAGTGGGTCGATATCCAGCCCGCCGGGGAGGCGATCCCGGAGATGCGCGAGGATCTGATCCTCCACTCGGGGCCGCCGATCACGTGGGAGCGGATGCTGGACGGCCAGCAGGGCGCGGTGATTTGCGCGGCCCTCTTCGAGGGGCTGGCTGATAGCGTCGCCGATGCCGAGGAGCGATTCGCGGTCGGCGACATCGATCTCGATCCCGCTCACGACCATCACGCGACCGGACCCGGGTCGGGCGCCATCTCGGCCAGCATGCCGGTGTTCGTCGTTCGAGACGCCCACACTGGCGTCGAGGGGTACTGTACCATCGCGGAGTTGTTGATGGTGTTTGGCTGTTACGACGAGGACGCCGTCGCCGGGATCGAGCGGCTGCGCGACGAGGTCGGTCCGGCGCTGGAGCGGGCGATCGACGAGCTCGGACGCCTGCCGATCAAGCCGCTCCTGGCGAAGTCGCTGCTGATGGGCGACGAGGGCCACGACCGGACGACCGCCGGGTCGCACCTATTGGCCTCGCAGGTCGGCCCCGCGATGCTGGAGGCCGGTGTCGACCGTGATCGAGTCGCCGGCTTTTTCGAGTACATCGGCGAGACGGAGCTGTTCTTTTTCACCTATCTCAATATGGCCGCCTCGAAGGCGGTGACCCGTGCCGCCGAAGGGTTCGAGCACAGCAGCGTCGTGACGGTGCTGGCTGGCAACGGCGTCGATTACGGCATCAAAGTCTCGGGTCTCGAGGACGAGGAGTGGTTCACCGGCCCGGCGCCGATTCTGCGCGGGGAGTTCTTCGGGGAGTACACCCAGGCTGACGCGGCACCCGAACAGGGCGACTCCGTGGTGACGGAGACGGCCGGCCTCGGTGGGTTCAGCCTCCCGGCCTCGCCGGCGCACGTCCGGGACGCCGGCGGGACGATGGAACAGGCCGAGCGGGCCGCCGCGGAGATGCAGGAAATCACGGTTCTCGAGAACCCCACGTTGCAGATCCCGAACTTGGAGTTCCAAGGCGCGCCGACGGGCGTTGATCTCCACACGGTCGTCGAGGAGGACATTACGCCGTTCCACGCGGCCGGGCTCGGCCACAAGAATCGGGGGGAAGGGTTCATCGGACTCGGCCTCGGGTACGCGCCGATGCCTCCCTTCGAGAAGGCCTACCGAGCGTTCCAAGAGCAATACGGAACGTGAGAACGACACGGTCGGCATGGCGGCGGGCTGTGTGGACACCGCGCCCGGCGGGCACGGGGCGCCGGTGACCCGGGCGGCGGTCGCGGATGCGGCGGGCGTGTCCGTCCCGACTCTCCGCGGGCGTTGAGAGGAACTAAGAGGCTGTGTCTGACCGGTCGTCACAGCCAGCCGACTACTCCACACAGCCCGGGAGGGCTCGAATCGCCCCCGATATCAACGATGACGCGTTCTGAGACCGATACCCGGCTGTCGATCGGTCTCGGGGGCCGTCGGCAATAGGTGTCTCTCAGCGGTCGGGCTGCTGAGCCTGCCGGACGGTGGCATCGATGGGGTTCGCCGGCTGCAGTGTGATCCCGGTGTCGAAGGCCACCTCCTCGTCCCCGATAGGATCGATACTGACCTGGGATATGATCGTCGGGAGGACCAGTTCGAGTTCCATCTTCGCGAACCGCATCCCGATGCAGTGGCGCGGCCCGCCACCGAACGGGAAGTAGGCGTACTCCGGGAGGGTCGCCTCGAACGCATCGGTCCAGCGCTCGGGCCGGAACGTCTCGGGATCGTCGTAGAAGCGCTCGTCGCGGTGGACGTGTATCTGCGGGAGGGTGAGTTTCGAGCCCTCCGGGACGCGGTAGCCGCCGACTGCGACGTCCTCGGTGGCCTCCCGGAACAATGCGTACGCCGGCGGATACAGCCGGAGCGTCTCCGTGAGGACCCGATCAGTGTACGACAACTCCGGGAGCTCCGACAGGCCCGGCGGGTCGCCCCCGGTGACGGCGGCGATTTCCTCGCGGAGTCGCTGACCGACCGCAGGGTTGTGACCGATGGCGTGCAGGGCGTAGGTCAGCGCGAGCGCGGTCGTCTCGTGGCCGGCGAACAGGAACGTGATCAGTTGGTCGCGGATCTCCCGCTCGGAGAGGGTCGCTCCGTCGTCCGCTTCGGCGGCCAACAACAACGACAGCAGGTCGTTCCGGTTAGCCGAGTCGTCCCGTCGTGTTTCGATCAACTCCTCGAGCAGCGACTCCAGGGCTCCCATCGCACGGTGGAGCCGGCGGTTCGTCGGCGTCGGCACCCACGCTGGGAGAAACGCCGACAGGTTCTGCGCGTTCGCTCGGCCGTTCAGCGTCTCGGCCGCCCGCCGGACGACGTCACCGCGCCCCTCGATATCGAGGTCGAACAGCGACCGCGTGAGAATCCGGAGGGTCAACGCCGACATCTCCTCGTTGAGATCGAGCCGCTCGCCGTCCTCCCACTGTTGGACGGTCCGCTGAGCCTCGGCGACGATGGCGTCCCTGTGTGATTCGATTCGGGCAGGGGTGAACGCGGACTGAATCAGGCGCCGCTGTCGACGCCACTGGTCACCCTCCGTGAGCAAGAGCCCGTCGGATGCGTACCCGGCGAAGGTGTTCCCCCACTCCTCGCCGGCCCATCGGCGGAACCGGTCGTTGTCGCTCACGAGCACCTGTTCGATCTGGTCCGGGTGGAGGACGGCCGTGAAGCGCTGGCCTGCGACCCGATAGCTCACGATATCACCGTGCGTGGCGACCTCATCGAGGAAGGCGATGGGGCGTCGCATCAGGGCGATCGTGCTCCCGATCAGGGGCAGTCCGTCGGGCCCCGGAGGCAACGGTAGCTCGGCGGGGGTCCGACCGGTTGGACGGGAAGCGTCGGACATACCACACACCTGTAGGCGGGGCCGGCGCAAGCGACTTCTGTCGAACCAGCTAGCGTTTTTATATCGATGGGCGTAGCTGCGAGTATGAAGTACCTCGAGGTGATCCTCGAGATGCCTCCCGAGGCCCGCCACCCGATGCAAGAGTTCTGTCGCCAGTCCGAAACCATCGGGCGGGTCGAACTCGTCACCTGGAACGCGACGGCCGACGACGAGGAGTACGCCCTGTTCCACATCGAGGGTGATATCGACGCCTACCGCGAGCGGATCGACGAGGTCGACTCCATCCGGCGGTACAATCTCACCCCGGTGGCCGATGGCTCGTTTTACAGCTACGTCGTTCATGAGCCGGGCCAAAACGACCGGGGATGGCGCCGCGCGTTCGCCGACCGCACCCTCGTCGTCGTGCCGCCGATCGTCTACGACGAGGACACCCGGATGGTGCTCACCGTGGTCGGTGATAGGGACGATCTGCAGACCCTGATCGCGGACCTACCAGAGCGGTTCGACGTGACCGTCGAGAAGGTCGGCGACTACGACCGTCGTCGCGGGACGGTCGCCGCCGACCTGACCGACCGCCAGTTGGAGGCGGTTGAGGCCGCCGTTGAGACGGGCTACTACGCCGTCCCCCGGGAGGCACATCTCGAGGCGGTGGCGACCGCGCTCGGCTGTGCCGAGAGTACGGCCTCGAACCACCTTCGGAAGGCCGAGGCGCGGGTGATGCGCCGGGTGGCCCGCGGGGGCCCTCGGACATCGAGGTGACCGATATCGGTACTGACACGTAGTGAGCGGACGCCCACCCCAGCCACCGGATGGGCCCCCGCCGGTCGGTCCATGAGAAGCTTGCCGGATGTATTTTTACCTGTCCGGTCTCTCCGTGGCCCCATGTCATTGTGCGAGCGTGGTGGATGACGATGCGACGGAGCATCCCATACGCCCTCACCGGGCTTGGTCTCGGAGGAGGCCTCCTCGTTTTGCTGTTCAGCCCCCTTCCGAGTGAGACGCTCAATTTCTTCATCGGCGGTGCGTTTCTCGCGGTCGCCGTCGCTAGTGTCACATACCTGATTGTCGGCTTTAGCGGTCCGAATGAACGTGGCCCTGATTTCTGAAAATTCGTGCCTCACCTCCTGATGGATACGCTCGCCGTATACAGCCCAGGCTCGACTGACCCATCTAGGAACTGACGGCACTCGGCGCTAAACAGAGAGACTCTGTTCAGCACCCGGCCCCGGATTTATATCGCGGACTCTGGTAGTCGTTCACATGGTCAGCGCAATTGTATTCGTCATTGGGGGTACTGGCTTCATTGGCCGCCATACTGTCGCGGAGTTCCGCGACCACGGATACGACGTAACGGCGCTCAGCCGTGGCTCACACGGGTTCCAATTCCCCGACCGGATGGCCGTCGATCACGTCATCGGCGATCGAACCGACGACCGGACCCTAATCGACCTCGCCCGGCGGGTTGACCCGGATGTCGTCGTCGATTGTGCCGCCTACTACCCCGCGGCTGTCCGGTCGGCGACCGACATCTTCGCCGACGTAGACGCCTACGTCTACGTCTCGAGCGGTGGGGCGTACAGTCGCCAGGAGATCCCCAAACGGGAGGGAGAGACACCGTTACACGACTGTTCCTCCGAGCAGGCCGACGATGACTCGATGCACACCTACGGGCCACGCAAGGCCGAATGTGACCGGCTCACCCGAGCAGCCGCCGCCGACGGCGTCGCCGCGATGAGCGTTCGCCCGACGATGGTGTACGGCCCTCAGACGATCCCCGGCGATGCTCCCAGCCACGCGGCTGCCGAGGCGGCCTGGCCCACCGAGATCCCTGCCACCTGGGCTGACGACGGCTTCCCGGGCGTCCAGACCCATCACGACTACTGGATCGATCGGGTCAACCGCTATGACCGCGTTATCGTCCCGGGCGATGGCACGGCCATCTGGCACCGGGCCTACGTTGAAGACGTCGCAACCGCCCTCCGTCTGGTGGCTGAAACCGGCGAGCCCGGCGAGGCGTACAATGTCGGCGACCGCCGCGTGTGTACCCTTGAGGACGTGATCGGCCTCATCGCCGATGCCCTCGAGACGTCCGTCGAGGCCGTTCACGCGAGCCGGCGCGAACTCGCACAGGCTGATCTCGACCCCAATGACTTCATCCTCTATCACCATCCACGGACGGAGTATCCCCACGTGTTGGACACGTGTAAGCTCACAGCACTGGGGTGGGACTCGACGCCACCGGACGTAGCGATGGAGCGGACGGTCGCCGAATCCATCGCGAGCGGCCGTGACGGCAGCGCCCACGACCCGGGTCGTGACGCGGAAACCCAGCTCCTCGAAACACTGACTGGATGAGTGGCTAGCCGAGCCACTCGAAGCCGACACATTGCCGACGTAGTCACTTCTGATGTTTCCCGGTATACCGGGTCCAGCAGGAAGCACTTGCCGGAGGACGTTGCAGGACGATACATGGGAACGAGCAGACGCGGCGTTCTCGCTGCCGCCGGACTGGTGCTCGCTGCCGGCTGTACGGGCTTCAGTCGGACCGACGACCCCTCCACTACCACCGACACGTCGACCCGGGACGACCCCACGACAACGACGGCCGATCGCACGACCACGACCGGGAGTCCGGAGCCGACGGTGACGCCGGCGGGCGCGCTCGCGTGGACCCAGGGCCTCGAAGGGAGCGTCACGCTGGGGCCCGCGGTCGCCGACGGGCGGCTGTACCTCGGGACCGACGCAGGTCGGATTCACGTGCTCACTCCCGAGGGCGACACCCTCTGGACGGCCGAGGTCGGCGGGGCGTTCTTTTCGGGCGTCGGCGTCGATCGCTCTCCGGTCGTCGCCGGGGACACGGTCTATCTAACGACGGGCGAACAGTCCGGTCCCATCGGCGAGGGGTACGCGCTGTACGCTCTCGATGTGGCCACCGGCGACGTCCGCTGGCGCCAGCCGGGCGAAGGCGGCCGGTTTCTCGGCCTGCTCGGCGTCGCGGACGGCCGGGTGTACGCCGGGACGAGCAACGACAATCTTCAGGACCAGGGGGAGACGCTGTACGCCCTGGATACCGAGGGTCGGGAGCTGTGGACCGCCGACGTCGGCGACCCGCGCGAGGCGGCCGTCGGCCCGGACGGGCTGGCGATCGGCATGCCGAACACGCTTCGTGTGTTCAGCGCGGACGGCACTCGTCGGTTCGACAGCGATCGATTCGGCGACTACGGCACGGTGTCGCTGTCGTTCGCCGGCGGCCACCTGCTCGTGCCCCGACAGAACGAGCCGCAGGGGCTGTACGCGCTGGCCCCGACCAGCGGGGACCAGCGGTGGGCTGTCGAGCGGTTCGTCAACTCCCTCGTCGTCGGTGACCGGATCTACACCGGCGGAAAGAGCGTCGCCGCCTACGGGTTCGATGGGAGTCCCATCTGGGAGTCCGATACCGAGGCGTTCGCTGAGGCCCGCCACGATGGGCTCGTGTACGCGAGTACGTTCGCTGAGGGCGGCGGCGCCGAAGCGCTCGCACTCTCGGCGGCCGATGGCCGGGTCGCGTGGCGCCACACCGTCGACGGGGAGACTGCCGAGACGGTCGCCGTCGACGACGACCTGGCCGCGCTCATCCAGCAGCGATCCCCCGTCATCGAGGGGCTCGATCCCACGACGGGCGAACGTCGCGTCCGGTTCGAGGCGACTACCGCTCGGACGATCTCCGGGCCGACTGTGATGGCTGGCCGGCTGGTCGTGGCGGAGGGGGACACGGTGTACGCGCTGTCCCCACAGTAGGGTTCCCGGGGTACCGCGATCGTCTGTCCTCGGCTGGACGGCCGTTGGGGCCGATGGGAGTCACCAGCTGAGGAAAGTCGACCCCGCGAACGGTGCCTGTCGGCTGCTCCTCGCGTCCGAGCAGCATCTGCCGTGCCGAGAGCGGCTCGGCGACTATCGGCCCCGGCGAGGAGCGGGCCGCCGCCACCGACATATGACTAGATACACCATCCTGATACGGTCGATTGCCGTCGGGCGCGTGTTCACCTGTTGTTCGATATCAGCCCTCCAGATCGGTCCCGCACTCGGTGCAGGTGATAGTCGTGTCCTCGATGTCCGGCATCCGAGCGTCGGCCTCGATGGTGAACACTGTCTCCTCGACGCAAGTCTCGCAGTGGATGAGCGCTCTGGTTCCCTCCCAGTTGTGCCGACTCCCGGGGACGCCGATCCCGAACCCCCGGACGATCTCGTCGGTTTCGTTACGTCCCGTCTGATAGACATCACCCATCCCGAAGTGGATGGCCTCCATCGGCCCGACCTCGGTCAGGGTGGGCTCAGCCCCCGCCTCCTCCTTGGTTTCCCACGTCGCCACTCCTTCGAGGACGATGAACAGCTCCTCCTGGTCGGTGTGGGTGTGCAACCCGCCCGAGAACGCGTCACCGGGTTCGAGTTCGAAATATGTCGTCGCGAAGCCCATCCCCTCGATATCCCGCGAGAGCGGTTT
>CAZLOO010000029.1:0-13927 GCA_964561055.1 uncultured Halobacteriales archaeon | reverse complement strand
CGTTCATGGCCGGCTTCGACGACATCTCCGAGAACGGCTGGAAGACCATCGTCGATATCAACCTCCATGGCACCTACCACTGTTCGCAGGTCGCTGGCGGCTATATGGCCGACGGCGACGGTGGCGCTATCATTAACCTCGCCAGCGTCGCCGGCATCGACGGCGCGCCCTACATGAGCCACTACGCCGCCGCAAAGGCCGGTGTCGTCAACCTCACGAGCACGCTCGCCTTCGAGTACGCAAGCGAGGGCGTGCGGGTGAACTGCGTCGCCCCGGGGTTCGTCGCAACCCCGGGCGTCGAGACACAGATGGGTGTGACTGCCGACGAGATCGATCGGGAGGAGGTCGAGCGCCGGATGGGGCTGTCCGAGGAGATCTCCGACCTGATACAGTTCCTCGCCTCGTCAGCCGCGTCATACGTCGTCGGGGAGACGATCGTTGCTCAGGGCGTACCGGACATCATGGAGACACCGGACGTTTGACCGGTCGCTCCCCGTCAGAACCCCTTGCCGAGCAGTTCGCGGGCGATAATGTTCTTTTGTATCTCCGTGGTGCCCTCGTAAATCTGGGTGATCTTCGCGTCGCGGTACAGCCGCTCGGCGTCGAAGTCGTCGACAAACCCGGAGCCGCCGTGGATCTGGACGCACTCGTCGGCGCACTTCACTGCGACCCGGGAGGCGTACTCCTTTGCCATGCTTGCCAGGGTGGTTAACTGGTCATCGCTGTGATCAACGGACCACGCGGATTTGTAGGTGAGTTGGCGGGCCGCCTCCGTCTCCGTGTGCATCTCGGCGAGCTTGTGCTGGATCGCCTGGAACTCGCTGATGGGCTGACCGAACTGCTCGCGCTCCTGAGCGTACTGGAGAGCACGCTCGCAGGCGCCCTTTGCGATGCCGACCCCTTGAGCGGCCACCATCGTCCGGGTGTCATCGAAAAACTGCATTAATTGGAGGAACCCCATCCCACGGGTGCCAACGAGGTTCTCCTCGGGCACGCGGAGGTCGTCGAAGATCAGTTCCGCGGTGTCGCTGGCGCGGATACCCAACTTGCCGGTGATCTTCTCGGACGAGAACCCGTCGCGGTCGGACTCGACGATGATCTGCGAGAAGCCGTTGTATCGCCCCTCAGCGTCGGGGTCAGTCTCGCACATGACAACAAAGTAGTCGCCGACGCTCCCGTTGGTGATCCACATCTTGTTGCCGTTGAGCACCCATTCGTCGCCGTCCTTCTCGGCACGGGTGCTCACCGACGAGACGTCGCTGCCAGTGTCAGGCTCGGAGATGGCCGCCCCCATGATCGCCTCACCGGTAGCGACCGGCTCCAGGTACTCCCTTTTTTGCTCCTCCGTGCCGAACTCCAGGATAGCGTCGCTGCCGAACGTCGTAGCGGTTATCGACAGCGCGATACCGGGGTCGACGGCGAACAGCTCCTCGACGATCATTGCCGTCTCCAGCGCCGAGTAGCCCGCACCGCCGTACTCGATTGGGATGTTCGCGCCCGTCAGGCCCATCTCCGCGGCCTTCTCCAGCACCTCGAACGGGAACTTCTCCTCACGGTCGTGCTGCTTGGCGACCGGCTCGATCTCGTTCTCCCCGAAGCGCCGTACCTCTTCGCGGATCTGTTTCTGTTGCTCGGACAGGCCGAACTCCATACACTGGCGTGGAAAGCTCCGGACATAACCCTTTTCCGAGCCGTAACAACCCGCTTGGAGTTGTCCGCTGCCCGAGTGGAAACGTTGAACACCGCCCAGCGACCAGTCAGAGCCGATGAACGTTGATGATATCGAGACCGTCGCGGTGATTGGCGCCGGTGCAATGGGCCACGGCATTGCCGAGGTAGCCGCACTGGCGGGGTTCCGGGTGAACCTTCGGGATATTAACGAGGAGGTCGTCCAGGAGGGGTACGAGCGGATCGAGTGGTCGCTCGGGAAGCTCGTCGAGCGTGACCAGTTGACCGACGAGGAGGCCGACGCCGCCCTCGAGCGCATCACGCCGCTCGTCGAGATGGAGGCCGCCGTTGGTGACGCGGATGTGATAATTGAGGCAGTCCCCGAGCGTATGGAAATAAAAAAGGAGGTGTACGAGGAGGTCGACGCCCACGCCCCCGGAGACGCTATCGTCGCGACGAACACTTCCTCGATGTCGATCACGGATCTCGGAGAGGCGCTGGGCCGGCCGGCGTCGTTCTGCGGGATGCACTTCTTCAACCCCCCGATCCGCATGGACCTGGTCGAGGTAATCACTGGGGAGGCCACGGACGAGTCCGTCCTCGACACTATCGAAGAGCTCGCCGAGGCGTTCGGCAAGACCCCAATCCGAGTACGGAAGGACTCGCCGGGGTTCGTCGTCAACCGGGTGTTAGTGCCGCTGATGAACGAGGCCTGCTGGATGGTCTCGGAGGGGGAGGCGACGGTTGCGGAGATCGACTCCACCGCGAAGTACGATATCGGGCTCCCGATGGGCGCGTTTGAACTCGGCGACGAGGTAGGCAACGACGTCACTTACGACGTGCTGGAATACATGAGCGAGACCCTCGGCGACGCCTACGAGCCTGCGCCGTTCCTCGCGGAGGCCGTCGAGGAGGGTCGCTACGGAAAGAAGAGCGGTGAGGGGTTCTACGACTACGAGAACGGCGGCGCCGAGATACCGCCGGAGGCCGGGAGCGACGACATCCGCCAGCGCCTGCTGGCGACCATGGCAAACGAGATCGGTCACCTGGTCGGCGATGGAGTCGCCCCGGCCGAGGAGATCGACCGCGCGGTGATGCTCGGCGCCGGCTTTCCCGAGGGACCGGCCCGGATGGCCGACGACGCTGGGCTTGAGGCGCTGGTCAAGGACCTGGAGGAGCGTTATGAAGCGACCGGAGCGGCCCGTTACGCCGTCTCCGATGGCCTACGCGAGGCCGCCGCCGAGGGCGGGTTCCGGTCAGCTGGCGACGGAACCGCCGAAAGCTACGATACCCTTGACATCGACCGCCCCGCGGAGCGGGTCGCGCGCATCGCGCTCGACCGGCCAACCCGGATGAACACCATCAACACCCAGCTGCTGGACGAGCTGGAGGCCGCGATCGACCGGCTCGAAGACGACGACGAGGTGCGCGCCCTCCTGCTGACTGGGGCGGGCGACCGGTTCTTCTCGGCTGGCGCCGACGTCCAGTCGATGGCGACCAGCGCCACCCCGCTATCGGGCGTGGAGCTGTCCCGCCGCGGCCAGCAGGTGTTCGGCCGGCTGGAGGAGTCACCGATGCCGGTGGTGGCGGCGGTTCAGGGGTACTGCCTCGGCGGCGGCATGGAGCTATCGATGTGTGCAGATCTGCGGGTCGCCGGCGAGGGCGCCGAGTTCGGCCAGCCGGAACTCGACTTGGGGCTGATCCCCGGCTGGGGCGGCACCCAGCGGCTCCAGCACATCGTTGGTGAGGGCCGAGCCCGGGAGATAATCCTCACCGCCGATCGCTACGACCCGGAAACGATGGCCGACTACGGCTTCGTGAACGAGGTCGTCCCCTCCGACGACCTCCAAGAGAAGGCTCTGGAGTTGGCCGAACAGCTGGCCGGTGGACCGCCTGTCGCTCAGGAACTGGTCAAGCGAGCGATGCTGAAGGGCTGGGAGAACACGGCCGCCGGCCTAGAGATCGAGGCCCAAGGCTTCGGGACGCTGATGAGCACGGACGACCTGATGGAGGGAATGACCGCATTCATGGGCGACCGGGAGCCGGAGTTCGAGGGGAAGTAGCCGGCCTACTCCTCGCTGTTCTCGGCTTCCTCTTCCCCCGGCGGCCGCCGGGAGAGCCGGTCGAACCGCGACTGGGCGCTCTCCCCCCGCCGGCGAGTCGCCGCCGGACGGTAGGTCGCGGACGCAAGTTCACCGTCCTCAACGGTGACTTCCAGCACGGCGTCGGTGTGGCGACCGTCCTCCGGGAGCCGGTCGGGGTCAACGGCGAGGTCGCCGATCGACCGGCACCCGCGCTCTAAGACCAGCACCGCCAACCGGCTCTCCCGTCCCTCCTCGAAACGATCCAGTACGGCCGTGTACTCCCCGTCGTTCACTCGTAGCTCACCTCCAACACGGTGATACCATCGCTGTCAATGACCGTTACTGTGTCGCCTCCGTTGTTCCATACCGGGCCGTCCAGCCCCCAGTAGAGGTCCGTCGTGGTGTCCGTCCCGCTCCCGGTGTGGAGAGTCACCTGCTCGCCGGGGTCGAGGGTGACCCCCTCCGGCACCGTGTAGGTGCGTCCTGCGCCCTCGCGTACCTGCCAGCCCGAGAGGTCGAGGGGCGCGTCACCGGTGTTCTCGAAGGTGACGTACTCGTCGTTGAGATTCTCGCGGTCGTCTCCCGCGGCGTCGGCGTTGATCTCCGCGACCGCCAGCGAGCCGCCAGTCGTCTCTCCGCCATCGGTCGCGACGGGGGTGGCCTGCCCGCCGAAGGTGTCGCGAGTCTCGACGGGGGCCGTCGAGCCGAGATCGACCGGCGATGCCTCACGGAGCCGGTCGGGGTCGGTCGGCGCCGGCTGCTGGCTCCGGACGGTCACTGTCTCCCCGTCGCTCAGCAGCACCACATTCCCGTGTGTCGCGGTCCAGTAGGTCGGCAGCGAGCGGGCCGCAAGCCGGTCAAGGGTCTCCTGGTGTGGGTGGCCGTACTGGGAGTCGTAGGCGCTGGAAACGACCACGACCTGCGGATTCGCGGCGTCGAGCAGAGCGCCACTTGTGCTCGAGCGGCTTCCGTGGTGGCCGGCCTTTAGCACCGTTGCCGAGAGCCTCTCCCCGTACTGCTCGACGAGGTATGCTTCCTGGTCATCCTCGGCGTCACCGGTGAACAGGAAACTCGTCGCCCCGAAGCTAAGCTTCAGGACAATGCTGTTCTCGTTGCGCGCCTCGCCCTCCAGATACGGCTCCGGCGGGCCGAACACGTCCACGGTCACGCCCTCCATCGGAATCGTGTCGCCTTCGCGGGTCTTGTACAACGTCACCCCGTTCGCCTCAACTGCATCCAGGTACTCGCCGTAGGTCTGGGTGCTCGCAGCAATACCGGGGTCGTACACCGCGCCGATACCCTCGGCCTCCGTCTCGTAGTAGTTGATGACGGCGGCGTTCCCGCCGATGTGGTCGGCGTCGTTGTGGCTGGTCACGAGGTAATCGATGTGCTCGATACCCTGGCGCTGGAGGTACGCGAGCACGAACTCTCCGTCGTCGTTGTAGTGGCCGGTGTCGATTAGCATCGTCTCGCCGGTCGGCCCGACGACCAGCGTCGCCACCGACTGGCCCACGTTGATGAAGTGCACCGACAGTTCGCCGTCAGGCCCGGCGGTAGTAGTCGTCGTCGCCGATTCCTCCTCGCCCGGCGTGTCCGTCTCTCCCGGGGCGACCGGCGCGGCCGTACACCCGGCGAGGACGATTAGCAGACAGAGCATCGCCGCGAGCGCTCTCATCACCCGCTATACGCCCGGTCGGCACCTGAATCTACTCCCTCACGTTCAATTAAGAGGACGGGACCACCCCCCGATGGGGCTGGTCAAGCTATTGATCGCCGCCGCTATAGGCGTCAGACTACTCGTGGTGGCTGGCGGGGCGTCGGCCGAGCGGACGGCGATTCCGGACAGGTTCGATGGCGTGCGTTCCGTGCTCGTATCGATGCCGGAAGCGGTCCGTTGTTCACCGCTCGGCGGCCCCTCCGGAGGGGCGGCACGTGGACGCCATGTCCCACCTCACCCTGCAGGAGGGGCGGGTCTACCGGACGCGATACGACCCACGGGAGACACGCGAGTGCGAGCGCCAGAGCCGGGCCAGTTCGGTGCGCTCGCCGTGGACGCGCCGGACACGAGCCCGGCATGAGGCCACTCCCCAGCCACCGGGGGCGTAACGGATGGTACCACGGTCGTGCCCGTGAGGCTCAGTCTCCGTACTGCTGGGTCCCGAGTAGCGCTACTCCGTCACCTTCCCTAAGGATTGTTCCCCACTCAGGTTCCGGAACCTCGGTGTTCACCATCAGCCGGAAGTAGTGGTCAAGCCGGTCGGAGTCCGCCCACTTCGGGAGTGTTCGCTCGCGCATCTCGATGAACCGCTCGCGGAACCCTGGCGTCTCGGCGCCCGTGTCCGGGTCCCGGGAGGGGACCACACAGCGCTGGCAGGGGTTCACCCCGAGCAGTTCAGCCTCTCCGACCCGGAAGCGCACGCACTCCCCGTGATCGGCGTACAGCCGGTCCTCCCAGAACGCCGGCACGCCGCCGATCTCCAGGTTCGCGCGGAACCGCCGGCGCGCCCCTTCGACAGTGACGTCGTCGAACCAGTCGGCTACGGCCTCGAGGGTCGCCGTCGAGGTAACGGTCGGCCCCATCAGGTCGCGGTCGTCCGGGTAGCCTCCCGAGGGCTCGCGACGGACGCTCACCCGCTCGCCGAAGTACGCCGACAACCAGTCATTCAGCGGCCCACGGGCCTCTGGGGGCTCAAGATCGAAGGTGAGCGGCTCGTTGCCCTCCACCTGGAGGCTCACCGTCCGTGCTTCGGGGTCGAACTCCGAGCGCAGGCGGTGGACCGCGGCCGTACGCTTCCCGTTCATGTAGTCGCCGCGGCCGCCGACGCTCGCAGCCGCGGGGTCGTGGTCCGCCTCGGCGGGGTGGGCGACAACGGCGTACTCCCGGTCGCCGGCGAGCGCTCCCCGCTCAGCGATCCGGACCGAGGACACCTCCCGGGGATCGAGCGATTTCACAGGATAGACGCGTATCCGTCGGAGCTCCGGGTCGGCCATGTCCGGAGGAGAGCGCCGCCGCTTACGGGCGTTTCGGTGGAAGTTTGCGAGGGAAGACCGCTCCGCGCGGACTTCCGCGCGTCCCGGGGGTGGTGCCCCGGGGCGCGCGCATCTCGGCGCGAGCGCGCCGCGATGCGAGGGAGGGGATTTGAACCCCTGGACCCCTACGGGAGCGGATCTTGAGTCCGCCGCCGTTTCCAGGCTTGGCTACCCTCGCACGCGGTTCCATCTCCCACTGTGGCGGTCTAAAGGGTTGCGACCGCGAGTCGGTATCAAGCCCTAATAGCGAGCGGTGCCTAAGTTAATATATGGCAGTCGTCAGCGTCTCGATGCCCGATTCGCTGCTGGCACGGCTCGACGAGTTCGCCGAGGAGCACGGCTATACCGGCCGCAGCGAGGTAGTCCGCGAGGCCTCGCGCAACCTGCTCGGGGAGTTCGAGGACCGCCGCCTCGAGGACCGCGACCTCATCGGGGTAGTGAACGTGCTGTTCAACTACGAAACCTCCGCCGTCGAACAGCGGATGATGACCCTTCGCCACGAGCACGACTCGCTGGTCTCCTCGAACGTTCACAGCCATGTCGGTGACAGCTACTGTATGGAGTTGTTCGTCCTCGAGGGGAGCCTGGAAGAGATCTCTACGTTCGTCGGGAAGATCCGCGCCACAAAGGACACCCTCAGCGTGGACTACTCCGTCATCCCCGTCGACGAGTTCGTCGAGAGGGACTAATGGACGACCACACTCGCGACCCGAGCGTCGGCCCACCGAACGGTAACCCAACCGGCTGGCGCCCAGACGGCCGCTGGGAGCACGCCACCCTCAGGCGCGCTGTCGTCGACGGGGTGCGGCTGTACAACGCCAGCGAATTCCACGATTCGCACGACTGGTTCCAGAATGTTTGGCTGAGTGTAAACAAATCGTACCGTCAGGGAACCGGGTTCGAGCGGCCAGCAACTAGCCTATGAACGACCATACACGGGACCCCACCGTAGGCCCACCGATTTCAGGGAACCCGACCGGGTGGAACCCGGAAACCGGGAATTGGGAACACGCTACTCTCCGGCGGGCGGTGATTCACGGCGTCCGGCTATACAATTCCGGGGCGTTCCATGAATCGCATGACTGTTTTGAATCAGAGTGGTATAACTACGGGAGGGGGTCCACAGAAAGCGCATTCGCTCACGGAATGGTACAAGTCGCGGCGGGCGCGTACAAGCACTTCGACTTTGAAGACGACGACGGGATGCGTAGCCTCTTCGAGACGGCATTACAATACCTCCATGGCGTCCCGAACGACTACTACGGGGTCGATGTGCTGGGCGTCAGAACGACGCTCACGAACGCGCTTAATGATCCAACCGTGTTAGAGGGGTGGCAAATCGAACTCGACGGGGAGCGGCCGGTGGCCCGCCCGGAGGACCACGCGTACGCGGAGGCACTGGAGGGGTGAGCGGGCAGTACCGGGCTGTTGAAAACCCCGGGCGCCGGAGGTAGAGTAGATGCGAGTGGAACAGGTCGGGGAGGGGGAGCCGGAGGTCGCGGTGCTGGCGGCCATCCACGGCGACGAGCCCTGCGGAGTCCACGCCGTCGAGACGTGGTTGGAGCGGGCCTCGGAGCTCCAGCGGCCGGTGAAGTTCGTCGTCGCCAATGAACGGGCGCTGGAGCAGGAGGTCCGGTACGTGGACGCCGACCTGAACCGCGTGTTTCCCGGCGATCCGGAGGCCTCGGACTACGAACGCCGCCTCGCGGCCGCCTTGCTGGAGGAACTGAAGGGCCTGACGACGTTCTCCCTGCACTCCACGCAGTCCCACGACGAGCCGTTTGCCGTTGTCAACAGCGTCAATCACCTCGCGGAGTCGGTCTGCCCGTACCTCTCCATCGATGCCGTCGTGGAGGCGGCAGGCTTCACCGAGGGCCGGCTCATCGAGTACGCCGACGTCGTCGAGGTGGAGTGTGGTCTCCAAGGCTCCGAGCGGGCCGCCGAGAACGCCGTCTCGCTGGTCGGGGAGTTCCTCGCCGCCGTCGGTGCCCTACCCGCGGGCGAGCGTCGGGAGGAGGACGTCCCCGTGTTCCGCCTGCGGCGACTCGTTCCCAAGCGCCCCGCCGACTCCTACGGCGTGCTGGTGCGGAACTTCGAGCGGGTCGCGGAAGGGGCCGCCTTCGCAACCGTCGACGGCGAACAGCTCGTCGCCGAGGAGGCGTTCTACCCTGTGTTGATGTCGCCCTACGGCTACGAGAACGAGTTTGGCTACGCCGCGGACTTAGTGGGCAGCCTCTAGTCCTCCGGGGCGAACTCTACCAGCGTGAGGTCGCGCTCCAGAATGCAATAGTCGTGGGGGGGCTCCCCGAGTACCTCGCTGATAGTGTAGGACTCGTCGAAGTCGGCCCCCATCGGCTCGCAGTACTCATGGCTGGGACACTCCGTATGGGGACAGGGCCCCTCCAGTTGGGCAACCGACCCGGCGTAAGCCCCCTTCGACGCGACGTTCGCTCGTACCGGGGCGGGCTCGACCTCCACGGCGGTCACCCCGGTGTCGTGGACCGCACACTCAAGCGTTCCCGAGTCGCGGGTGGCGGTGATCCGGTAGCGCCGCCCCACCTCGAGGTTCAGGCACTGCTCGCGGTACGGGCAGCCCTCGCACAGCGAGGACTCCCCGTGGTAGACGAACTCCTCGCCCACCGACGCGAGCCGCTCGCCCACGAGCGTGACCTTGCTCATACCTGCTCGTTGATGCCGGCGGTCAAAAGGCTCCCGTTACCACGAAGCCTTTTGCCTGTTAGCGCGCTACCCATGGGCGATGGACGTCGACAAGCATGCCGAGGAACTCGCCTCCGACCTCGGCGCAGACAAAGAGGAGGTCAGAGAGGACTTGCAGAACCTCGTGGAGTACAGCGTCCCGCTGGAGGAGGCGAAACAGAGCCTCCGGCGGAAGTACGGCGGCGGTGGCGGCTCTTCCCCGAGCACAAAGGACGTCGGCGAGGTCACCACCGACGACGCCAACGTCACGGTCACGGCCCGTGTGCTGACGGTGGGGAAACGTACCATCCGCTACAACGGTGAGGACTACACCATTTTCGAGGGAGAACTCGCCGACGACTCCGGAGTCATTTCCTACACCGCCTGGAACGACTTCGGTCTCGAACCCGGCGATACGATCACCGCTGGTAATGCCGGCGTCCGGGAGTGGGAGGGAAAGCCGGAACTCAATCTCGGCGACTCCACCAGTCTCAGCTTCGAGGACGAGCCACTCGACATGCCGTACGACATCGGCGGGGACCGCTCGCTGGCGGACCTAGAGCCGGGTGACCGGGGACGCAACCTCGAAGTGCGCGTGCTCGAGGTGGAAGAGCGTACCATCGACGGCCGTGACGGGGAGACGGAGATACTCTCCGGCGTGCTCGCGGACGGGTCCACCCGGCTCCCGTTCACTGACTGGGATCCCCACTCCGAGATAGCGGAGGGCGCTTCCCTCCGGCTGGAGGACTGCTACATCCGAGAGTTCCGGGGAGTGCCCTCAGTGAACGTCTCGGAGTTCACGGTGGTCCGCCGGCTGGACCGAGACATCGAGGTGAACGAGGAAGCTCAGCAGCTCCCAATCGGCGAAGCGGTAAACGGCGGCGGCGCGTTTGACGTATCCCTGACGGGGAGCCTCATCGCCGTGCGAGACGGCTCCGGACTGATCGAGCGCTGCCCGGAGTGTAGTCGAGTCGTCCAGAACGGCCAGTGTCGCTCCCACGGTGCAGTCGACGGCGAGGACGACCTCCGCGTGAAGGGCATCCTCGACGACGGTACCGGAACCGTCACCGTGGTCCTCGGTCGAGAGCTAACCGAGGAGCTGTACGGCGGCACCCTGGAGGAGGCCTTGGAGGACGCCCGCGATGCGATGGACAAGTCCGTCGTCGCCGACAGCATCGCTGCGGGCATCGTCGGCCGGGAATATCGTGCTCGCGGTTCGCTATCGGTGGACGACTACGGCGCCAACCTGGACGTGACGGAGTTCGAGCGCGTGAGCGACGATCCCAGCGAGCGGGCGCGTGATCTGCTCGAGGAGGCTGGCGCATGAGCAGCGAGGAGAGTGATAGCGGCCCGGGCACCCGGGAGGTGGCCCGGCGGCTGTTCGCCGCGGAGTTCAACGACGCGGACTTCAGCTACAGCGAGTCCGACGAGGAGCGCGCCCCGAACTATGTCGTCGCACCGACCGGCGAGCGCGTCAACCGGCTGTTCGCGGTCGGCGTGCTGACGGAGGTCGCTCAGGCCGGCGACAGCATCCTCCGAGCCCGGGTGGCAGACCCGACCGGCGCATTCGTGGTGTACGCCGGCCAGTACCAGCCGGAGGCGATGGCCTTTCTCGACCAGACCGAGCCTCCCGCGTTCGTCGCGCTTACCGGGAAGGCCCGGACCTTCCAGCCCGACGACGCGGACGTGGTGTACACCAGCGTCCGCCCAGAAGAGATGAACATCGTCGACCGGGAGACCCGGGATCGCTGGGCGGTGACCACCGCCGAGCAGACGCTCCACCGGACAGCCATCGTCGGCAAAGCGATTGAGTCCGAGCTGGCTGGCGAGGAGCTTCGCTCGGCGCTGGTCAAGGCGGAAATCGAAGGGAGCCTCGCGGCCGGCGTCCCGCTTGCCCTGAAGCAGTACGGCACCACACCGGCCTACCTGAGCGCGCTTCAGGAAATCGCGCTGGACACCGCCCGCCTGGTCGCGGGCGAGATTGACGAGGTTGGCTCGCTGTCGCTCTCGCCCGGGGAGGGCGACGGGACGTTTACCCCCGCCGTCGATCCCGGTCTCGATCTCCCGACCGCGGCTGACGTGGGGAGCGTGTCCGGCGCGGCCACGACTTCCACGGCAGCCGAGTCAAGGGAAACCGACGCCAGCTTCGAGCCGGTCGAGGAGTCCGAACCCGCCGCGGCCGGGGCCGCGACCACTGGGACCGACACCAGGGCCTCGAGCGAATCGGAGGAATCGGCCGGGGCTGATGCTCTGGCCGCCGAGATCCCCGACGAGTCGGCCGATACCGAACCCGCAGGACCGGGTGATACCGACAGGACCGACGCCGCCGAGGAGCCCTCAGAGGAGCCTGCAGTCGAGGATTCCGACGACGTGGGATTCGATCCCGACGAGGAGGTGCTCGGCGACGAGGAGCGCCAAGATGTTGAGGAGGAATACGGCTTGGACTTCGAAACAGGCACCGAGGTCGGCTCCCCCGACGACAGCGAACCGGAATTCGAGCCTATCGAAACCGGGGAGGAGCCGGCCCAACCGGAGGAGCCCCAGTTCGAGTCGACGGCCAAGGCTGCCGATGCCGAGCCCGAGGCCGACGAGCAGCCAGCTGATGAGGCTGACCCCGGACCGGACCCCGAACCAGAACCCGAAGCGGACGGGGAGCCACCCGAAGAGTCGGCAGTCAACGACGAGCCAACCGACGAGCGGGCGCTCGGTGACGTGCTGATGGAGCACATGGAGGAATTGGACGACGGGAACGGTGCGCCCCGGGACGAACTCGTCGCGGCGGTGACTGAGGCGACGGGTGCCGACGAGGCAGCGGTCGATGACGCCATCGAGGACGCGCTGATGAGCGGGCGCTGCTACGAACCGGACGACGACCGGTACGCCTCCATCTGAATGCTGGAGCCCGTCCTCGGAGAGCCGGCAGCGATGGCGCTCGGGGCGGAGCAATCGCTGGTGGTCGCGGACTACCACGCCGGCTTGGAGGTGGCGCTGCGTCGCGAAGGCGTCGAACTCCGGAGCCGTGCGGCCGAGCGCCGTGACCACCTGCTGGACCTCGTGGAGCGGACCGGTCCCGACCGGGTGGTGTTCCTCGGTGACCTCGCTAACGCCATCGGCGACCCCGAGCGGGAGGAACGCCAGGAGCTGCGGACCCTGCTGTCAGCACTGACCGATCGGCTCCCGGTGACGGTCGTAAAAGGCAACCACGACGGCAGCATCGAGAGCGTGGTCGAAAGGTTCGACCGGGCGAACGTCACCGGCACCGGCGGGGCGCGCTTTGGCCCGGTGGGACTGGTCCACGGCCATACCTGGCCGGACCCGCACGTGCTTCAGGCGGAGGTGCTCGGCGTCGCCCACGAGCATCCGATGGCTCGCCTGGAGGACGAGGTCGGGGGAGCTCGCGCCGAACGAGTGTGGCTCCGCGGCCGAATGAACGCGGACCTCTTCGCTGAAAACGTGCCGAAGGCGCCACCCGTCGACGGGGAACTCGTCCTCTTTCCAATGTTCAACGACCTGCTCGGGGGCACTTGGACCAATACGGGGCAGGGCTTTCTCTCCCCGTTCCTGCCCGAGGGGCTGGTCGACGGGGAAGCGTATCTGCTGGACGGGACCCGCCTCGGTCCCTACGAGAATATCTAATCCGCGCCGAGGGCGGTCAGCGCGGCCGCGGTGTCACCCTCCATCCGCTCGAGGAGAGTGCGAGCGCGCTCCTTCGCATCGGCATCGATCCCGACCCGTACCATCCCCTCACCGGGCTGGCCGTACACCATCGTCCCGCCCTCGGGGATCACGAGAATCGCTGGGAGGGCAGCGAGGTCCTCCTCCCCTTCGACGACGATGGCAGTTGTCCCCACGCCCCGTATCGCCTCGCCGAGGGCGCGCAGGAGCTCCGCGGACAGCGCGGCGGCGGGGTTCTCAACCCGGACGGTTCGGTCGAACGGATCCAAGGAGGGCCGGTCAGCATCGTTGAGTGCGGCGCGCTCCGTGCGGCCGTCCACGAGCGCGACGTGTGGGGTCTCCACCGTCTGCAGGTGGCGGGTGACGACATCACCCACCGCGACGACCGGACGGCCCGCGTCCGAGAGCAGCGCCTCGGCGTCAGTAAACACGGGGCCCATCGGGGCCTTGAGCTCCTCGCGCAGGGGCTCGGGCAGCGTCAGCATCCGTCGCCTACCGGACCTTCAGCGCGTAGGCGCCCGGCTCGGTGACGTTCATCTCCGAGGCGATCTCGCTGTGCTCAGGGTGCGCGATCCAGACGTAACCAGCCCAGTCTTCCGTCAGCGAGGAGGAGCCACACAGCGTGCAGGTCTGAGCGTTCTCGTCGTTGACGAAATGACACTCGCGGCAGGCGAGTCGGTCGGTGGCCATTCAATCACCTGCCGCTTGCTGTTCGCGTTTCTCGCGCAGCCAGCCGTGCTTGCCGAGCCCGGGTTGTTTCGCGGTGAGCCCGA
>CAZLOO010000028.1:11229-13948 GCA_964561055.1 uncultured Halobacteriales archaeon | reverse complement strand
CATGCCCCCTGACGATGGAGCGACGCTCTCGCCCAGTGTGGGGCGGCGGAGTTACCCGTACCCACGGACCCCCCGGAAGCTATATTCCGCGTCCGTCAGACATGTGTCGTATGCCACTCCCGACAGCCCTTCAACGGAATTTCGTCCGCCTGGCCGACGTCGGGGCCGACTTGGAGGGGCTGATTCGTCAGCGGCCAGAGCTGCTGGCGGGCGTTGTGGGCGCGCTGGTCGTCGTTGTGCTTCTCGGTGTGGGAGTGAGCCGGCTGTTTCGTCCGACCGGCGAACGGTTCGCCAGGGTGCTGGCCGACTCTGACGGAGTTACCGTGCTCACCCACGAGAACCCGGATCCGGACGCGCTGGCCAGCGCTCTCGGAGTACAGCTCATCGCCGAGCGCCGCGGCACAGAGGCGACGATTCAGTACCCCGGCCAGATCACCCATCAGGAGAACCGCGCGTTCGAGACGGTGCTAGGGATGGAGACAAAACGGGTCGACTACACCGCCGACATCGAGCACGAGGATGTCGTGCTGGTCGATCATGCCGAGCCCAGAGGATTCAACGGTGCCGACCGGGTGGAGCCTTACGCCGTCGTCGACCACCACCCAGAGGAGGCCGAGGCGGCCGCATTCACGGACATTCGCCCCCAGGCCGGCGCCTGCGCGAGCATCCTCACCAGCTATCTCCGGGAGTTAGGATGGACGCCAGCGGAGCCGGAGACCGTCGCCCGGACCGATGAAATACCCTCGGCGGTCGCCACGGGCCTGGCCTACGGCATCCAGGCGGACACGGCCACCTTGACGCGAGGCTGTACGCCGTTAGAGTTTGAAGGCCGGGAGTACCTGATGCCCGGCATCGACACAGACCTACTAGACCGCATCGCCAATCCCGACGTGGCCCGGGAGGTGCTGCGCGTGAAGGCCCGCGCCATTGAGCAGCTGGAGGTACGTGGCGCTCACGCAGTAAGTGACGTCGGACGCGTTGAAAACCCGGACGCCGTCCCGCAGGCCGCCGAGGAGTTGCTGACGATGGAGGGTGTCAAGGCCGTCGTAGTCGTCGGCGAGCATGATGGTCAGTTGAAACTCTCGGGCCGCTCCCGGGACGATCGGGTCCACATGGGAAAGGCACTCGACACCGCCGTCAGGACCTTCGATGGCGACGCCGGCGGCCACGCCCGGATGGGTGGCGGACGGCTGCCGGCGGCCGCCGTCCAACAGATCGGCCCCGGCGGGGTATCGAAAACCGACCTGACTGAGCGGCTGTTCGACGTGCTCGGCGGGAGGCGCTAACGGACCGAAACCGGCTAACCTCGTCCTCCGCAACCCACAGTATGGAGAACGTGGTGGTGCTACGGCTGGGCCACCGTCCCGGCCGGGACGAGCGGATGACCACCCACGTCGGACTGACCGCGCGGGCGCTGGGCGCGGACCGGGTGGTATTCCCGGAGGCTGCGGGGGGTCCGCGGAAGACCGTTGAGGAGGTGACCGAGCGGTTCGGCGGTCCCTTCGCCGTGGAGACTACCGATAGCCCCCGGGCCTTGATCCGCGGGTTCGAAGGCCGAGTGGTCCACCTGACGATGTACGGCCAGCCAGTCCAGAAGGTGGAAAACGAGCTCCGCACGGCTCGCGAGGGAAGCCTGTTAGTCCTCGTCGGCGCCGAGAAGGTCCCCTTCGACGTGTACGAGATGGCCGACTACAACGTCGGAATCACGAACCAGCCCCACTCGGAGGTGGCCGCGCTAGCCGTTTTCCTCGATCGGCTGTTCGAGGGGAGAGAGCTGGACTGGGAATTCGAGGGCGGTGAGCGCCGGGTCATCCCGAGAGAAACCGGCAAGGAGGTCGTCTCCTTCGAGGAGAGGGAGCCGGAGTGACCGGCTACGCTCGCCGGTCGAGACACCGCCTGTAAGTCGGTTCGGTCACCTCGCGATTGAACAGCTCCACGGGGAGCCCCGGAATCAGCGGGCGTCGGTGATCTCCTCGTTCTCAAGTCCGAGGCCGTCGTCGACCGCCGTCGTCTTGACGGTCCCCTCGAAATGCATGGCCGCCGAACCTACAGTGTCGCCGGTCCGCTCGTTCTCGAACGCAAACTCGTCGACAGCGTGAGGCCGGACCGGCGTGACCTCGAGATCCGTCTCCTCGAGCTCCATGGTCGTCCGGTGCTCGGTCACCGACAGGTCGTCGTAGACACCACGAGGGTCGATGACTGGGCCCTCCGAGAGGTTGGACGGCCGTCCCAAAGGAGCCCCGCTCCCGGTCGGTGCGCCCCGCCGAGCGGAACTTTTACCCGGGTGAACGGCCGACTGTGGAGTAATGGCCTTTGAGGAGCTGTTGAACGATCCGGTCATCCAAAAGTACCTCCACGAACTGGTCGGTCCGACCGGAATGCCGGTCGCAGCCGCCCCACCAGACGGCGAGGTGACCGACGAGGAGCTGGCCGAGGAGCTGGGGCTAGAGCTGAACGACGTACGGCGGGCGCTTTTCATTCTCTACGAGAACGACCTCGCCAGCTACCGCCGGCTGCGGGACGAGGATTCCGGGTGGCTCACCTATCTTTGGACGTTCCACTACGACAATATTCCCGAGAAGCTGGAGGAGGAGATGCACACGCTGCTGGAGGCACTCGAGGAGCGCCGCCAGTACGAGGCGGACAACGAGTTCTACCTCTGTCCGGAGGAGTCGCTGCGCTTCGAGTTCGGCGAGGCGATGGAGTACGGCTTCGAGTG
>CAZLOO010000028.1:0-11129 GCA_964561055.1 uncultured Halobacteriales archaeon | reverse complement strand
CGGAGGAGTCGCTGCGCTTCGAGTTCGGCGAGGCGATGGAGTACGGCTTCGAGTGTCCCAACTGCGGCACCGGCCTGGAGTCGATGAACAACGAGCGGTTGGTCGAGGCGATGGACGAGCGCATCGAGGCGCTCCGGGACGAACTCAACGTCAGCCGGGTCGAGGCCTAACCGGATGGTCGTTCTCGCGACGAAAATATACGTAACTGGCGAGGCCCGCCAGCGGGCGCTAGATTCGCTGGACTCGCTTGTGGCCGACGCAGTCGGCGAACTGGACGCCGAGTGGACGGTCGGGATCCGGGACGACGACTTCCCGTCGGTCACCGTCGAGGGGAGCGACGCCGCCGCCGCGCGGAACCTGCTGGCCGAGCAGTGGGGACAGGTCACGCATCCGGTGCCCAACGAGGGAATCGGTACCCTTGAAGCGTGGGACGAGGGGGGAATCGTGCTTGACGCCGGCTATGGCGAGCGAGTGCGAGTGCCGGCCGACGCGCTCGGACTCGGCCCGGGATCGCCGTCGCAGGTGCGCACCCGGTTCGGGCTGGTCCAACACCTCCCTCTGCGGTTTGTCGTGGAGGACGGGGGGGCGCGACTGTCCGACGCGGAGCGAGACCGGCTGTTCGACTGGAGCCGCGGCAACGGCCGGGTGAACGTCAACAGCGCCACCCGGTCGGAGGTGCGCGCGACAGTGAACCGCGCGGGTCACGCCGATGACATCGTCACGGTCGAGCGGCTGGGGCTGTTGGAGCAGAGCATTGTCTGCCGGGAAGGGACGGACCCACCGGGGCTGCTGTCGAGCATCGGCGGGTACCTGCCCAGCGAGTTGCTCTGTGTCGTGTCATGAGGGGCAAGCAGGTCGCCGCGCTGGGGATGCTCGCTCTACTAGCGGCCAGCGCCGGCTGTACAGGTCTGTTCGGCGGCGGCGCGGTCGATCAGGAGGCAGTGAACGAGGCGCCCGAACCCCCCTATGACTGGGACCGCCGGGCTGACGCCACCATCGACATTCGGGGCGAGGGTTACCGCGCTATCTACACCATCGAAGACCGCGGCCACTTGGAAGTATACGGTCGTGATACCTTCGGGATGGAACAGCCCCTCTCGGTGCGGAAGGTGCGGTTCCGGTTCGATAATGGCACCGTTGTCGCACCGGAATACGACGATACTGCGTCCGGCGAGGGTGCGTTCAACGTCACCACCACCCGCGACCGGACGGTGATCGGCCTGCCCGCAGAGCAGGGACAGCTCGCTTACACCGTCGAGAATCAGGGGAAGGCCGTCGCAACACCGGTATTCCTGGAACACAGCCGCGAGTCTGGACCGTCGTACGAGGTGGTACTGCCGCCGGAGTCGGACGTGGCAGTGCCGCTGCTGTCGAACGTCCGGCCGGGCGGCTACGAGACCAGCCGCGACGCCGACGACCGGGTCCACATCTACTGGGAGCAGGTGACCACCGACGGAGTGTCCGTGCGGTTCTACCTTGACCGCGACCTGCTGATCTTCGGCTCCATTGCTGCCGTGCTCACCGTCGCGGGACTCATCGGGGCGGGGTACTACTTGCTTCGTATCCGGCGTCTAGAGAAGCGCCGCCAGGAGATCGGCCTAGATGTCGAGCGCGAGGAGCCCTGATGGAGGTTCTGGAGCGCTATCGGCCGCTTATCGACGATTTCGAGGAATTCTGGGCGGCCTGCGAGCGACCGCTGCCACGGGTGGTTCGGGTGAACACAATCAAGACGACCGTCGAGCGCGCGCGAGCGGCTCTCGAAGCGGAGGGCTACACGCCCGAGCAGACGGAGTGGGAGCCGACACTCCTGCGCCTGGAGACAGACAGCCCCGGCGCGAATTGGCCGTACGTCCACGGTTGGTTGTACGGCCAGGAGGAAGTAAGCGCACTTCCGGCGGTTGTGCTGAACCCGTCGCCCGGCGAGCGGGTGTTCGACGCCTGTGCCGCCCCGGGGAGCAAGACCACCCAGCTGGCAGCGCTGATGGAGGACCGCGGCACGCTGGTCGCCAACGACAGCAGCCTCGGCCGGCTGACGGCGCTGCGCTCGAACGCCGAGCGCTGTGGGGTGACGAACCTGGTCGTCACGAACAGCGACGCGCGGAACTACTCGCTGGACCCGCTCGGCGGGGAACCGTTCGATCGGACGCTGGTGGACGCGCCGTGTAGCTGTGAGGGCACTGTCCGGAAGAATCCGGACGCGTTGGCGGAATGGTCCCGTGAGCGGGTAGACAGCATCGCCAGCCTCCAGAAGAGGATTCTCCGGCGGGCCGTCCAGGCGACCCGGCCGGGCGGGACGGTGGTGTACTCCACCTGCACGTTCGCTCCGGAGGAGAACGAGGCGGTAGTCGACCACGTCCTCACGCACGAGGACTGCCGGATGGCGGCGGTCGACTCGCCGCTGCCCGCGGAGCCCGGGGTGACCGAGTGGGACGGGCAGACGTTCGAGCCAACGGTGGCCCGCGCCCGGCGGGTGTATCCCCACTTGAGCGACACAGGCGGGTTCTTCTGCGCGAAACTGGAGGTGAGCGGGTGAACGACGGACAGCAGTTCGACCGTCTGCCCGCGACCGCCGCCGAGCGGAGCATCGAGGGGCGGCCGACCCGCAAGGAGGTGCTGACGTTCTGGGAGGAGCGCTTCGGCATCAACCCAGAGACGTTCGCTGGCCACAGCTTCTGGGAAAAGGGCACCGGGAAGCTGTGGGCGTTCGCTGGCGAGGCGCCTGACCCCGCCGAGGTGGAGGCGTTAGGAATGGTGTTCCTCCGGGTCCGCCAAGAGCACTGGAAGCCGACGACAGAGGCGACCCAGCGGTTCGGACGAGAGGCGAGCCGCAACGCCATCGAACTGGACCACCCGGCAGCCGAGCGGTTCCTCGCGGGCGAGGATCAAGAGGTGGCTTGGGACGGCGACTGGGGATACCTGGTCGTGGGCCACGAGCTCGCGGGCGAAATCGAGCCTATCGGCGTGGGACTGTATCTCTACGGCGAACTGCGCTCGCAGATACCGAAGGGACGGCGCCAGGAGCTCTAGCAGAGCCGCCGGAGGAGCCCGCAGAGCCGCTCGTACGCCGGCCGGAGCACGGGGTTGGGCGCGACGGCAAGGTACGCCGGCTGAGGATCGTAGTCGCCGGTCTCGACGATCCGCACGCCGAGCGCCACCGCTCGGTGGTTGCCGTCGGCGACGTGCCAGGGCGCACAGCCCTGTCGGGTGGCGATCACCAGCGGGTCCAGTCGCTCGCCGGCAGCCAGCGCGTCCCGGTAGCCCAGCACTGTCTCGATATCCACGCCGGTCTCGCTCTGGAGGTCGGCGGCCGGCTCGCTGGCCACCCGTTCAGCCGCGCCCATCACGGTGCCGTCCGGCGAGAGCGCCCGCCACAGCAGCCGTGGGGGACCGCCGACCAGCCGGAGGCGTTCGAACCGCTCGCGGGGGAGCGACAATCGGTACCAGTCCGGGTCGTCGCGGTCCCAGACGATGTCCGCCACGCCGGGGTTCTCGCGCAGCAGCGCGTCGACGGCGTCGTCCGTGTCTAGCAGGGACGCGTCCGGGCCGTCCTCGCGCTTGCGTAGCTCGCGGTTGAGCCAGTACCGCACCACCTCCTCGCGTGGCACCGGCTCCATGCGCTGGACTCTGCCGGCCGGAGGGTTTCCGTCTTTCCCCGACCGGACGGCCTGTTCAGGAGGGCTCATCAGGGAACAGCCCCGTCAGGCCGCGATGAGGCCCAGGGAGACGTCGTCAAGGGCGCTCGCCACCCGGAGGCGGTGGCCGCCGGCGTTGAGCCGGCCGGTTAGTGGGCCGTCCTTACCACGGAGGTCCGCGAGCGCCAGGTCTGAACCGATCGCGGAGACAGCTTGCGCCTCTATGTCCAAATCGACACCGTCGGCGACGCCAACGACGACGCTTCCGGCTCCGTGGCGATGTCTACGTCCCCGCGGAGGCCGGGTAGGTCAACCTTCACGTCGCCCAGTTCGGTGTGGATCCCGTCGATACCGGTCACGTTCGAGGCGAGCACGTTACCCAGCTCCGTCCGGAGCGAGAGGTAACCATCGGCGCCGTTGGCGGTGACATCGCCTAGTTCCGTGTTCCTCCGAGTGTTACCGCGGGTGTCCAGCAGGTCGATGTTCCCCAGCCACGAGACCACTGATCGGACCACTGGGCCGTCCGCCCCGAGCGGGACGGTGACAGTGATATCGGTGGTCCGCGAGGAGCGGGTGAACCAGCGGGCGTCGTCCTCGATGCTCGTCTCGACGGTGAGAACCTTCCCGTCGAGACCGATTCAGACGTCGATGTCCTCCAGCCCCCTGGTTCCCTTTGTGGAGCGCTTCAGCACGCCTGCGGCGACGATGTCGGTCTCGCGGCCGACGACGGTCACGTCGCCGATGGCATTGAGGACCCGTGGCTCGCTCACCGCCATGGGATCGAACGTCTGTTCGACCAGTTCCGATGCCTCGCCGCGCGTGAAACTCCCAACGCAGCCCGCCAGCCCGGCGAGCACCGCCGCACCGGTACTAATGTACGTCCGTCGGTTCAGGTCCTCCTGACGCCGTGGAAGATGGTATATATCACAGTATACCGTGCAATGGCCCAGCGTGCTCGCCGTGCGAACTGTTAACCCGGTAGTCGGCGTGCGTAGGATTATGAGCACCGGACCGCCGCCGGGGTCGTCGGCGGATGGCAGCGACGAGGAGGACAGCGGAAACCTAGCGCTGGGGCTGGCGATCGCCGGCACAGTGCTGCCGATGGTCGGGTTCGGACTCTACTGGAGCGAGGGCGCCGACGTCTTGGAGACGTACGGCGGTCTTGCGCTGGTGGTCGCCGGCGTGGTGATGCTCGGGGCGAGCGTGGTGGTGCTATATCGCCGTGGCAGCCGCGACGAGCCGCGCCACAGCCCTGAACGGCCACGGTGACCGGTACCTCCCCCTCGACGGGCACGCGCTCCACGCCGTTGACCGTGGTGTCCGCCTCCACAACTGCAGTGAGCGACTCCCCGCCGTGGGTGAACGTCATCACCAGCCGCGGCGGCAACTCCGATAGCAGCGTCACCTCAGCCAGGCTGCCCTCCGCGAGCATCAACCTATCTCTGACCTGATCAGTCGGGACCCCCGGAGGAAGTTTGAACGGACGACGAACAGAACCGGCAGGGAACCGGTATCGACCCCGGTCGGATCTGGAAAAACCGTTATCTGACGGCGGAAGGTCGCTCCGACCGACGATGACTGACTCACCCGACACGACGAGCCGGCGACGATTGCTCCAGGCCAGCGGTGGCCTGCTGGCGGCAGCGACGGCCGGCTGTCTCGGCCTCGGCGGCGGCACCGGCTCTGACGGCACCACCACGGACGACATGGACGACGGAATGACGACCACCGACGGCATGAACGAGACGACCGACGGGATGGACACCACCACCGAGGGGTCGATGTCCGCGACCTTCACCGTCCGCATCGAAAACGTCTCAACCGAGAGCACGCTCTCGACGATGGACGGGAGCGTCGCCGTTCCGCTCTCGCCGGGCGCTTTCGCCGTCCACAGCGAGCCGGAGGCGCTGTTCGCGGCCGGCGAGAGCGCCAGCGAGGGGCTGGAGCGGGTCGCCGAGGACGGCATGCCCGGGACGCTCACCGAGGAGGTGAGCGGCGGGATGGTGATGACGAGTGGCACTTTTGACACGCCGGCGGGCGCGGGGTCCCCGGGCCCCATCGGCCCGGGCGACGCCTACGAGTTCGAGGTGAGCGCCCCGCAGGGCGCGCGACTGTCGTTCGCGACGATGTTCATCCAGTCAAACGACCTGTTCTACGCGCCCTCCCCAGAGGGAATACCCCTGTACGACGACGATCCCGTCAGCGGCAGCGTCACCGACGGGGTGGCGCTGTGGGACGCCGGGACGGAGGCCAACGAGCCGCCCGGGGAGGGCCCCAACCAGGCACCTCGTCAGTCCGGGCCGGACACGGGCGAGGAGGAGATGGCGAACGTGCGACGCATCGCCGACGTGGACGACGGCTTCGAGTACCCCGACGTGGCGGAAGTCGTCGAGGTGACGGTGTCGCCCACGGGCTGAGAGGCCGGAACCGCGACGACGGCCTGAGCGCTCAGAGCGTGTACGCCAGCCGCTCGCCGGTCTCCAGGCCGTTGCGTATGGCGGCGTGGATGCGTCCCTCGCCGGGCACCCAGTCGCCGACACAGTACAGCCCGGCGCCCTCGGCGCTGTCCACGGGGCCGCCGGCGACCCCGCCTTCGGGGAGTGCGTAGCGCCACCCCTGGTAGTCGCTCCAGACCGGCTCCGCCAGCCGCTCGTCGTCCATCACGTCAGCGGTCATCCGCGCGAGCGCGGCGACGTTCTCCGCCGGGTCGCTGTCGTAGTGCTTCACCGCCCACTTGTGCGAGGACTGAACGACCAGCAAGCTCTCACCGTCGGGGACGTGGCCGTCCTTGCACTCTTCGCGGGAGATCCAACCGACGTCGTGTTCTTTGTCTGTGTTGACGAGCGCGTAGTACGGCCGATCGATCTCGAACGGGTAGCGAAGCACTGCCGACCAGATACTGCGGTACTCCACGTCCGCGACCGCTGCCAGTAGCGCCTCGCGGCGGTCGTCGTCCCAGTCGGTCGCCCGGAGGAGGTCCGCTGTCTGTGGCGCTGGGGGATTCAAGGCCAGCGCGTCGAACGGTCCCCACTCCTCGCCATCCGTGTCCGTCATCCGCCAGGTCCCGTCCTCGCGAGCGATTCTCTCGACCCGGGTGCGGCAGTGGACGGTCGCGTCGGTGGCGCCGAACAGCCGCTTGGCGATCTGGGTGAGTCCCTCCGTGTAGCTCCACTTGTGTTCGTCGGCCTCGCGGCCGGGTGAGACCTCGCCGTCGCTGTCGAAGGTGTACACCGGCTCGCTGGCGTCCACGAGTCCGTCCGTGCCGAGCACCTCCCGAACGAGGTCGTTCACCCGGTCGTCGTCGGACTTCAGGTAGTTGGCGCCGTAGTCGTAGGTCAGGTCCCCGTTCCGGCGGGTTGCCGCCCGGCCGCATAGCCCTCCGGACTTCTCCAGCACGGTCACCTCGGCGTTCGTCGCCCCGTCAAGTACGTATGTGAGCGCCGCGGCGCCCGCTCCGGCGCCGACGACACCGACTCGCGTCATACTTGTAGTTGAGTCCGGAGGGGGGAGAACCCTCCGGCTTCGGCATGCCTCGCCCACGATAGCCACGAGCCAGGAGCGTTGGAGAAGCTATTCGAACCGAGCGAGCGCCTCATCGGGACCGGCGCGAGCATTCAAACATGGGTCAAGCGCCGAACCCGCCGGGGGCCGGAGAGCGCAGGACGGTGCCGCTCTTCTTATATACTACCGTCACTTACCTGAAGTTAGTCCGGCCTCTACTGGCCGGGACTGAACACGCAGATGGACAGCGACACCACCTACACGGAACTGTACAGCCAGACGGTGCCGTCGGTCGTCTCGGTGTACCTCGCACCGGGGGCATCAGGCGGCCAAGGAACCGGCGGCGCCGGCTCCGGGTTCGTCTTTGACGAGCGGGGCTACGTCGTCACCAACGCTCACGTCGTCGGCGACGACGGCGAGGTTGACCTCCGGTTCTCCGAGGGGGACTGGCGGGTCGGCACCGTCGAGGGTACCGACGCCTACACGGACCTCGCCGTGGTCCTTATCGAAGACCTCCCGGAGTACGCCACTCCGCTGCCGGTGGCCGCGGAGAACCCCGCGCCCGGCGAGCCGGTGGCGGCGTTCGGTAACCCGATGGGGCTGGACGGCACGATGACCACCGGGGTCGTCAGCGGTACCAGCCGCTCGACGCCGACTGGCAACGGGTTCGCCATCCCGGACACCATTCAGACGGACGCCGCGATCAACCCAGGCAACAGTGGCGGCCCGCTGGTCACTCTCGACGGCACCGTCGTCGGGGTCAACCGCGCGAGAAGCGGTGATAATATCGGCTTCGCCATCTCGCCGCGCATCTTAGGCCGCGTGGCGCCAGCGCTGGTGGAGTACGGCGCTTACCGCCACTCCTACCTCCGGGTACGGACGGTGGACGTCTCCCCCACCGTGGCCGCGGCCAACGGCCTCGACGAGCCGGGTGGCGTGCTGGTCGTCGACGTTGGCCGCGGGCCGGCACGCTCAGTGCTGCGGGCCTCGCGGGGAACCCGCCGGGTCCGTGGACAGGAGGTGCCGGTCGGCGGCGACGTCATCGTCGGCATCGACGGCCATACCATCGCCTCTCACGAGGAACTGACTCGCTACCTGGTGACCGACACCGAGCCCGGACAAGTCGTGAAGATGGAACTTCTTCGGGACGGCCGTCCCCACACCGAGCGGGTCGAACTGGGCGAGCGTCCCCAGGCGGAGACGCGCCGGCGCCGCGGCCGGCGGCGGTCGGTCGGTGACTGAGGCCGGCCCCACGGGCGAACACACGTCTGCGGTCGGGGGCTGGAGGGACCGGTGAGCCACGGACAGCGCGGCAACGACCCGAACCCATTCGACGACTACCGCTCGGCAGACAATCCAATGGTGCGGCTGTTCAGCACGTACGGCCGGGCGGACATCCACCTGTTCGTCATCGGGGTGGTCGCGAGCGTGCTGGCTCGCGGCGTCGCCCTGGTACCGCCGCTGGTGCTGGGCGTGGCCATCAACGCCGTCTTCAACGGCGACACCCGTTCGGGCTGCCGTTGGTCCCGGCAGGGTGGCTGCCAGCGACCACCACCGGTCAGCTCTGGCTGTGCGCGGGATTCGTGCTCGGGGCGGCGGTCCTCGGGGTTATTTTCGGCTGGACTCAGGGTGTGAGCCTGTCGCTGTTTTCCAAGCGGGTCCAGCACAGCGTTCGCACGGATAGCTATCGCCGGAGGCAGGGGCTGGATATGGCCTTCTTCAACGACAAGCAGACCGGTCAGGTAATGAGCGTGCTCAACAACGATGTCCGCAACCTCCGGACGTTTCTCAACGGCACCGTCAGCGGCGCCATCCAGCTTGTGGTTACGGTGGTTGGCATCGCCGGGGTACTGCTATACCTGAACGCATAACCAGCGCTGGTTACCCTCGTGGCCGTGCCGCTGTTGACCGTCTTCACGCTGTGGTTCATGCGGACGGTCCGCCCGCTGTACCGCGCGCTCCGGCGGAGCGTCGGCGGGCTCAACACCCGCCTCGAGAATAACCTGGGTGGGATGGAGGTAATAAAAACTGCCAACAACACCGACTATGAGGCCGAGCGAGTCGCCGACGCCTCGTGGGACTACTACCTCCACACGTGGGCGGTCGCCAGGCTGGAGTATCTTTACCAGCCGGGGATGGACTTGCTGGCGGGGGTCGCGTCCACCGCCACGTTCCTGGTGGGCGGCTACTGGCTGGTCGCCGGGCCGCCGCTCTTCTTCACTGGGGAGTTGCTAGTCGGGGAATCCGTCACCTTCCTGTTCATGACCCAGCGATTCGTCGACCCGCTCGCCGGAACGGGCCGGATCGTCAATGCCTACGAGAATGCCCGCGCCTCTGGCGAGCGGGTGTTCGGCCTCATGGACCTTCCGGTTGAAGTGACCCCCGGTGACGACGAACTGGGCTGCCTGGTCGGCCGCATCGAGTACGACGGGGTCGGTTTCAGCTACGTCGAGGGGCGGCTGGTGCTGGAGGATGTCAGCTTCGTCGCCGAGCCCGGAGAGACAGTCGCGTTTGTCGGCCCCACCGGTGCCGGGAAGTCCACCGCCGCGAAGCTCCTCCTGCGGCTGTACGACGTCACCGAGGGTACGATCCGGGTTGACGGCCACGACCTGCGGGATGTCGATCCCGCGAGCCTCCGCGAGCAGGTAGGCTACGTGAGCCAGGACGTGTTCCTCTTCGACGGCACTGTCCGGGAGAACGTCGCCTACGGCAGCTTCGACGCGACTGACGCCGAGGTAGAGGCAGCCGCCCGGGCCGCGGAGGCCCACGAGTTCGTGACCGCGCTGCCGGAAGGGTACGACACGCGCATTGGCGAGCGGAGCGTGAAGCTGTCCGGCGGCCAGCGCCAGCGCCTCTCCATCGCACGCGCGATGCTGCGCGACCCCGCGGTGCTGGTGCTCGATGAAGCCACCAGCGCCGTTGACACGGAGACGGAGTTGTACATCCAACGGTCGCTGGAGCGGCTCACCGAAAGCCGGACCACCGTCGTCATCGCCCACCGGCTGTCAACCGTGCGCGACGCCGACTGTATTCTTGTGCTGGAGGAGGGCCGGGTGACCGAGCGGGGTACTCATGAGGAACTGCTCGCGGAGGGTGGGTTGTACGAGACCCTCTGGCGGGTTCAGACCGGCGACGCCCGCGGGCTGGACGGCCGCGCGGTCGCCCGACTGGTAGGCGACAGCGAGCAAGCGGAGGACTGAGGCTAATCCAGTTCAAGCCCCCGGACGAGCACGGCTGGCTACTTTCCTTCTCCGGGTGTATCCCACCTGGATGACGTGCTCCGAGGACCGCCGGGCCGAGCGGTTCCGAGAGCTGCTCGACCCTGTTGAGCGGAAGGAGGCGGCCGACCGGTTGATGGCCGCCATCGCCCATGCTGGGGACGCGAGCGTGTCGAGGAGTGGTTCCGCGACCTGGAGTGGGACCCGGAAGCGGCCGTCGCTGAACTGAAGCGGTTCGACTGCCCCGGAACGAAGACGACCGCGCAACGCGGCAGACTCCCGCGGTCGTGGAGTACCTCAATCAAGAGACGGTCCGCGAACGGGATTAGTCGCTGGACGATGAGAACCTGTTCGAGCGGGCGGCCGGCGCGGATCTCTCTTCAGAGGAATACGGCCGTCTCTTGATGGAGGAGGGGCAAATCGGTACCGGATGCCGCCGAGGAGGGTAGTCGGGAGTGGCCGTTGGCCTGCGGTTCTGGGGATGCTCGAACTGCGCGGCGCTGGTTCTAAAGAACGAAGTGGCGATTCGGGACAACCAGATACGCCCGAAGGGGGGCGTCAACGCGGCGCCAGATTCAGTTGCGTCGGCGTCCCAACCACCGACGTGGTAAAGCTCGTGTACAACGTCAGGCATCTCGACTTCCTCAAGACCCTCTGGCTCCCCGGCGAGCGGTTCACGGGCCAGTGACCGCCGAACAGCTCTACACCACGTTCCCGGAGCTGTACGACGCCGTTCAGTCCGACTGGGACTACGACCGTGACGTGCGGTTCCTCCGGG
>CAZLOO010000027.1:7998-13995 GCA_964561055.1 uncultured Halobacteriales archaeon | reverse complement strand
GCGATGAACGAGGGGCTCACCCAGGCGTACAAGCCCGCCAACTGGGACAAGGTCCCCGACCAGCTGAAGTCGGACAACGGCCACATGACCGCTACCCGACGGATGACGACGGCGGTCGCCTATCGGAAGGACATCTACGAGGAGAAGGGCATCCCAGAGCCCGAGACCTGGGACGACCTCAAGCGCGAGGAAATAATGCAGAACATCCAGTTCCAGCCCCCGCAGGCGGCGGTGGGCCTGGCCGGGGCGCTGTCGATTAACAACGCCTACGGCGGCAGCCTCGACAACGTGGACCCGGTCGTCGAGTACTACAAGGAGATGAAGGAGGGCGGTGCCACCTTCGCCGGCAACGTTGAGCAGAAGTTCACGAAGGGGGAGGTGACTACCTTCGTCGAGTACGACTATACGGGGCTGGACCTGAAGTACAACGCCGACTCCATCGACGAGGAGAAGGTCGGCGTCACCCTCCTGACGGGGCCGGACGGGGAGAAGGGCGCGCTCAACCAGCCGTACGGCTTCGGGATGCTGAAGGGCGCCCCCAACCCGGAGGCGTGCAAGCTGTTCATGGACTACGTGCTCTCGAAGGAGGCCCAGAAGCGCTTCTTCGACGCGTTCGTCCGGCCGATTCGTGCCGACGAGCTCGAAACGCCGGACAAGTTCCCCTCCTCGGACACCTACTCGGCGGCGGAGTTCCAGGTGGACTACGGGAAGCTGGTCGAGACCCAGGAGAGCATCATCCAGGACATCGGCCAGCGGGTCGGCCTCTCGGGGTACTGAGATGGCCACCGGGGAGAAGCGGGCGGCGTGGCTCCGCGGGGCGATCTCCCCCGCGACCGAGCGCGAGCGCGAGCGCCGCCGGATACTGGTGTTGGTGACGCCCTTCTTCGCGCTGGCGACGTTCGGCGCGCTGGTGCCCTTGCTGGAGATGGCCCGCATCAGCGTCTCCGTCGAGCGCCTCCAGACCGGTGGGCTCAGCCTTGCGGCCTACCGGGCGCTGGTCACCGAGGAGGTATTCGTCCGGACCGCGGTCAACTCCCTGTGGTTCGGCGTCGCGACGACAGTCGCTAGCGTCGCCATCGGGGTGGCGCTGGCCCACGCGCTCGCGAAGTACGACCTCCCGTTCAAGGGCACTCTGGAGACGCTGATCTCCTTCCCGATCAGCCTCCCCGGCATCGTCGCGGCGTTCATGATGATCGTCTGGTTCGGCAAGACAGGCGTGCTCACGAACGTGTTCGCGGTGCTCACCGGTCAGGAGCCGCTGACGTTCGCCCTGACCCAGAAGTCCAACGGCACTGCTCTCGCCATCCTGGGGCTGTTCTTCGGCTACCTCTACTCGATGATCTCCCGGGCGACGTTCATCCTCCGGGGCACCTACGCCGAGGTGAACCAGGACGCCGAGGAGGCCGCCCGGGCGCTCGGGGCGACGCCCTTCGAGACGTTCCGCTACGTCACTTACCCCCAGATTCGGCCCGGGGTGGTGGGAGCGCTGATTCTTACCTTCCGGACGTCGCTGGCCATCTTCGGGACAGTGCTGGTCCTCAAGAGCCTTGACGTGGCGACGCTGGTGCTCAACCGGCAGATTCAGGTCGGCTTCGAGATCCAGATCGCCAGCGCGATAGGGGTCGTGTTCTTCGTGTTCGCGTTCGTGGTAACGTTCCTCGGGCTGCAGCTCACAAGCGCGGAGGTGGGCAGCGCGTGAGCGACACCGACACCGACGGCGACGAGCGCCTCAAGACGGACGGCGGCACCGCGACCGCCCCCGCGACCCGCGCGACGGCCGTCGAGCAGCGCTTCGGGGTGAGCCGCCGGGCGCTGCTCGGGCGGGCCGCGATCCTGCTGGTGATGGCGGCCACGGTCGTGTTCCTCATCGCGCCGGTGCTGATCACCTTTGTCGCCTCCTTCGCGACGGAGTGGACCGGCGTGGTGCCGACCGGGTTCGTCACGCTAGCCAACTGGAAGCAGGCGCTCGGTATCGAACAGACACTGGGTGCCCAGCGCGGCATCGGCATGGGGCTGGTGTTCAGCGCCCTGCTGGCGCTGGGAGGGGTGCTCATCAACCTGGTGGTCGGTATCCCCATCGCCTACGCCACGGTCCGCTACGAGTTCACCGGACGGGACTGGGTGGGCACCCTCGCCGTCCTTCCAGTGGTCCCCGGTCTCATCCTCGGGGTGGCGTTCCTGCGGTCGTACCCGACCCTCCGGTCGCTGGTGTCGAACGAGACGTTCACGGTCATCGCGCTGCTGATCGGCTACTCCCTGCTGAAGGCGCCCTACATGGTGATCGCGGTGCGCTCCTCCTTCGAGTCGATGGACCTCCAGCAGTTAGAGGAGAGCGCCCGCTCGCTGGGGGCGTCTTGGCCGCGGGCGTTCCTGTCGGTGATCGTCCCGAACGCCAAGAGCGGCATCGTCGCCGGCTCCATCGTCTGCTGGACGCTGGCAGCCGCGGAGTTCAACTTCACTTACAACGTCTACTCCCGGGGGCCGCGGCCGTTCTCGCTGTTCCTGTTCGAGAACATCTCGAACAACCCGTTCCTCCGGGCGGCCGCCGCCGTCTCCATCTACTTCCTCATCGTTGGGGCGGTGACGGCGCTGCTGCGCGCGGTCGGCGAGCACGGCTTCGCCATCGGAGGTGAGACATGACTCGGATAACCCTGGAGAACCTGACTAAGCGGTTCGGATCGACCACCGCGGTCGAGGGGCTGTCGCTGTCGGTCGCCGACGGGGAGGCGGTCGGCCTCGTCGGTCCCTCGGGCTGCGGGAAGACGACCACCCTCCGGATGATCGCGGGGTTCGAGACCCCCTCCGGCGGCCGGGTGCTGTTCGACGACGAGAACGTCACCCACGTCCCCCCGGAGAAGCGGGACGTGGGCATCGTGTTCCAGTCTTACGCGCTGTTCGAGAACATGACCGTCGCCGAGAACGTCGCCTTCGGCCCGAAGGTCCGCGGGGTCGGGCGTGCCGAGCGCCGCCAGCGCGCCGCCGAGCTGCTGGAGCTGCTGGACATCGACGAGCTCGCTGACAGGGACCCGACGACGCTCTCGGGCGGCCAGCAACAGCGCGTCGGCCTCGCGCGGGCACTGGCCATCGAGCCGCGGGTCCTGCTTCTGGACGAGCCGATGACCGGGCTCGACGCCAGGCTGAAGCGCCGGCTCCGCACCGACATCGGCCGGCTGCTGGACGACCTGGACGTGACGACGGTGTACGTCACCCACGACCAGGAGGAGGCGATGACGATGAGCGACCGCATCGCCGTGATGAACGACGGTGTCCTCGAGCAGGCTGGCGATCCGCGGAGCGTGTACGAGACGCCGGCCAATCCGTTCGTGGCGGACTTCATCGGCACGTCGAACCTGCTGGACGGTACGGTTGAGGGCGGACGGTTCCGGCTCGCCGGGACGTCGGCCAACGGCGACGACCCGGTGACGGTCGTCGCCCGGCCCGGCGACTTCAGCGTCGGCGAGGGTACCCTGTCGGGGACGGTGACGGACGCCCACTACCTCGGCGAGACGGTGCGCACCATCGTCGAACTGGACGACGGCCCGGAGGTGACGCTGGCGCTGGACCGCGAGCAGGCCCGCCCGCCCGGTGAGCAGGTAACTCTCGGCGTCGACCCGGAGACGGTCCACGTCCTCGACGGCCGATGAGCGAGGGCGACGGCGGCGACCCGGTCGCCCGCGCCGGGCCGGTGTTCGCGCGGCTGGACCAGCCCCGGGCCCAGGAGACGACCATTGCCGTCGTCGCAGACCCGCACCTCGCGGTCGGCCGTTCCGGCACCTGGAAGTGCCACGAGCACACGGTCGAGCGGTTCGAGCGGGCGCTGCGGGACGCCGCTGACCGAGGCGCCGACGGCGTGCTGCTGGCCGGCGACCTCACCCGGGACGGCACCCGCGCGGAGTTCCGGCGGGTCGACGCCCTGCTGGACGGCCTTGGAGTGGCGTGGGCGGCGATCCCCGGCAACCACGACGTCCCGAAGTCGTTCGACGACCACCCCGGTATCGGCACGGCGGCGTTCGAGGCCCGCTACACTCCCGACGGGCTCCCGTTCCGGCTCCAGGTCGGTGGGGTTGACCTGCTGGGGCTGAACACCGCCTCGTTGCCGGACGGCTCGCTCTCCTCCACGTGGGCGGGGGCGCTGTCGGTCGACCAGCGCGACTGGCTGGCCGGCGCCGTCCGGGACCGTCCGACGGTCGCGGTGCTCCACCACAACCTCGGCCCGCTCCCGGAGCACACCGAGGGCTACCCCTGGGACCGGTTCCCTCTCCGCGACGGCCCCGCGGTCCGCGGGGCGCTGGCGGACGCCGGGGTGTCGCTGGCGGTGACGGCCCACCACCACGTCCCCGCGGCGCGGCGGCTCGGGGGGCTGGCCGAACTGATGGCGCCGGCGACCTGCTCGTTCCCGCCCGGTTACCTGCTCCTGCGGGTGACCCTGGGGGGGACGACCGCCCGACTGGTGCCGCTTGCCGGGCCGGAGCGGACGGAAGACTCCTACCGGCGGCTGTTCACGGACAAGCCATGGGTCGAGGGCATCGCGGCGCTGGCGACCGACCGGCTCGGGCGGCTCCCGCTGCTGTGAGTACCACCGCCCACCGCGGGTTCGCGGGCTACTACCCGGAGAACACTGTCCGCGCGGTCCGGGACGCCACCGCCGGCGAAGACCCGCCCGCCGCCGTCGAAGTGGACGTCCAGCCCGCCGGGGGCGGCGAGCCGGTCGTCGTCCACGACGAGCGGCTGGGCGACCTCACGGACCGGGAGGGGCTGGTCCGGGAGACGCCCGTCGAGGCGGTGTGCTCCGCGGAGGTGCTGGACAGCGGCGAGACGGTGCCGCGCCTGGAGGAGATGCTCGCGGCCGTCCCCGACGGCGTCACGCTGAACGTCGAGCTGAAACCGCCGGACGGGGCGGCCCGCTACGACGAACGGCTCGACGCCGAGGCGCTGGCCGAGCGGCGGGCGGCCTGGGAGCCGTTCGTCGACCGCGTGCTCGGGACGCTGGAGGGGAACGTCCTGCTGTCGTCGTTCTGCGAGGCGCCGCTCGCCCTCCTCGAGGAGGCCAGCGACCGCCCGACCGCCGCAGTAACGATGGCGCCCGAAACCGGGCTCGCGGTCGCCCGGGAACACGGCTGTGACGCGCTCCACACCGAACTGCACGCCGTCCCCGGGACGGCGATGGCGGAGGGCCCTCACGAGGAGCTGTTCCGGGCCGCCGGGGCCGCCGGCCTCGCGGTGCGGGCCTGGACCGTCCGCACGTGGCACGAGGCCGCACAGCTCCGCGGGGCGGGCGTGGACGGACTCATCGCGGATTACCCCGGCCTTTAGCTGTCAAACTCCCGCTGGATGATGCGAAGGGTGTCCTCGCGGTCCTCCCAAGCGACGACGATAGCGACGCTGGTGGCACTGGTGATGATGTCGTGGATGTTGATGCGGGCCTCGCCGAGCGGGGCGACGATCTCCTGGATGATGCCGGGCCGGTTGGGGAGCTCTCCGCCCGTCACGCGGACGACGGCGTGCTCCTCGGAGACGGTGACCGACGAGAGCGTCTCGTCCTCGATCACCTCCTCGTGGAGCAGCGCCTCGGCCTGCTCGGAGACGTCCGTGTCCACGTAGAATGTGATGCTGTCCATCCCGCTGGCGACGGCGTCGACGTTAATCTCCGCCTCCGCCAGGGCCGTCGAGAGGTGCGCGAGCACCCCCGGCTTGTTGCGCACCGCGCGCCCGGCGACGGTCACGCAGGCTAGCGGCTCCTCCCGGAGATCGATGAGGTTCTGGAACTGCCCCTCGATGGTTGTCCCGCCCGAAAGAAGGTCTCCGTGCTGGTAGTGGATCACCCGGACGCTCATCCCGTCGGTCTTGTAGCTGAGCGCCGAGGGGGCGACCACCTCCGCGCCACGAAAGGAGAGGTTTCGCAGCTCGTCCACCGTTATCTGACCGACGTTGCGCGCGCCCTCGACGACACGAGGGTCGCCGGTCATCACGCCCTCGACGTCCGTGACGATGACGACC
>CAZLOO010000027.1:0-7988 GCA_964561055.1 uncultured Halobacteriales archaeon | reverse complement strand
GCGTCCATGTAGTTGCCGAGCATCACCGCCGTCGTGTCGCTCCCCCCGCGCCCGAGGGTGGTGACGTTGCCGGCGTGGTCCTCGGCGAGGAAGCCGGTGATCACTGGCACCGTCTCGCCGAGCTGATCGGCCAGCGCCTTCGCGCGGGCGCCGGTCTCGTCGACGTCGACCTCGCCGCGCGCGTCCGTTATCACCGGCCAGCCCTCGCTGCCGGGCTCCATGAACTGGGAGCTGATCCCTCGCGCTGCAAGCGCCGCCTTTAGCATCCGGACGGAGGTGCGCTCGCCCATCGAGACGATCTCCGCCCGGTCGGCATCGTCGGCGTCGAACGCAATGGAGTCAAGCAGATAGTCCGTCGTCGACCCCATAGCGCTGGCGACGACCGCCACCTCGTGGCCGGCCTCCACCGCGGCGGCGATGGAGTCGGCCGCCCGGTCCACGCGCTCACCGTTGCCCAGCGACGTGCCACCGAACTTCGCAACGATACGCATCACACCCCTCCTGGACGGACCGTCCGCCCGGTGGTGCCCGCGACCGTGTGGCTCATTGGCGCGATTTCACCGCGGCGTGGTATAAGTTACCCGTCTCGCACGCAGGTAACTACTCCTCCGGGCGCATCGCGCCGAAGGCG
Source organism: uncultured Halobacteriales archaeon (assembly GCA_964561055.1). Classification (GTDB taxonomy): domain Archaea; phylum Halobacteriota; class Halobacteria; order Halobacteriales; family Haloarculaceae; genus CAZLOO01. The sequence continues at coordinate 7,357 of CAZLOO010000027.1, read as the reverse complement.
GCCTCGGCGTCCGCCGGCGTGTCGAAGTCGTGGAAGTGCTCGCCCCGTTCCTTCGTGAGCACGTTCAGCGCCGCGGCGGCGCCGTCACCCGCAGAGATGACCGCCTGCCACTCTTCGGCACGCACCATCGCGCCGGTGGCGTAGGCGTCGTCGACGGAGGTTTCCATCGTGACGTCAACGTCGACAATATCGCCGTCGAACGCACAGCCCAGCTCCTCAGCGAGTTCCCGGTTCGCGCCGGTCGCCAGCACCAGATAGTCGGCATCGTACTCGCCGTCGTCGGTGGTGACGACGAACCCCGAGTCGGCCGTCGCGACGCCGGTGACCTCCTCTCCCTGACGGCGGTCGGCGCCGAAGTCGTCCACTTGCTGGCGGGCGGTCTCTAAGAACGCGTCCCCGTCCACCGAGCCGATACCCAGGTAGTTGAATAGGTGGGCGCTGTGCATCCAGGTGCCGTCCGTGTCGAAGACGGTGGCCTCTAGACCGTTCTTGGCCGCGAACAGTGCCGCGCTCAGTCCCGCCGGTCCGCCGCCGACTACTGCTACGTGTGTCATGGCGAGTATCAGGTGACGGCCGCAAATAAGCCCACTGCGCCCCTACGCTACAGCCGCCGCTGGAGCCGGTCGGCGGTGGTCGGTCCGACTCCTTCGACGTCGAGCAGGTCCTCGCGGCCGGCCGCGCGAACCCCGTCGACGCTGCCGAACCGCCGGAGCAGCCGTCGGCGGGTCTCGGGGCCAACGCCGGGTACCTCGTCCAGCACCGTCGAGACGTCGTCGCGCAGGGACTGGTGGTACTGGACGGCAAAGCGATGGGCCTCGTCACGCACCCGCTGGAGCAGATGCAACTGTGGGGCGTCGTCGGGCCAGTCGTGGGTGCCGTCGGGGGTGATAACAAGCTCCTCGGCCTTCGCGAGCGCCACGACAGGCGGGTTCCAGCCGGTCTCGGCCAGCGCGTCCCGGGCAGCCCGGAGTTGTCCGCCGCCGCCGTCGACCACCAGCAGGTCCGGGTCCGGACGGTCGTCGGACCCGTCGACCGCCCGCTCGGCGCGCCACCGAATCAGCTCGCGCATGTTGGCGTAGTCGTCGTTGCGCTCGGGGAGCTTCTTCCGGCGGTAGCCGGATTTCTCCGGGGAGCCGTCGAGGAAGGTCACGTTCGAGCCGACGACCGCCCGGCCTTGGGCGTGGCTCACGTCGAACCCCTCGATACGCTCGACCCGGCCGATGCCGAGCGCCTCGCTCAGTGCGCCGCCCTCGTCCTGGCCAGCCGCCCGGTCCGGGCTGCGAGCGTTCTTTAGCGCCAGGTCCACCAGCGTCGCCTCCCGGCCGGCGCCGGGCACTCGTACCTCGACGCCCTCGCCTTCCAGCCAGCGCTCGACCTCCCTGTCGGCCGGCCGCTCTTGGAGGACCACGGCGTCTGGCAGGTCTCGCTCGGCGTAATACTGCGCGAGGAACGCCCCGAGCACGCCCGCCACCGGCTCGTCGCGTTCGGGAGCGTCGAGCACGCGCCGTTCGCGATCGACCAGCTGGCCATCCTCGCTGCGCAAGCGGGCGACGGTAGCGCGCTCGCCTTCGACGGCGACCCCGAGCACGTCGACCGTTCGCCGGGCGCCGCCGGGGCCAGCGACGGCCTCGGCGCCTTCGCCGTGGAACGCTTCCACCGCCTCGAGCCGGTCGCGGAGATTGGCGGCCCGCTCGAAGTTCTCTGCCTCGGCGGCCGCCTCCATCGCCTGTCGGAGCGGGTCCGCCAGCACGCCGGTCTCTCCCTCGAAGAACCGAACCGCCGATTCCGTGTCGCCCGCGTACCCCTCCTCGTCGATGTACCCCACGCAGGGCGCCGAGCACTGCCCGATATCGTAGTCCAGGCAGGGACGGTCCCGGTTGGCGAACTTGTGGTCCGAACAGCCCCGCAGGCCGTACGTCTCCCGCAGCGCCTTCACGACCGTCTCCACGCGGCCCTTGTCGGTGAATGGCCCGAAGGCGGTCGCGGAGTCCTCCGGGTCGCGGGTGATCTCGATGCGGGGGAACGCGTGGTCGGTGAGCTGGACCAGCGGGTATGACTTGTCGTCCTTCAGTCGTACGTTGTAGCGGGGCTGGTGGCGCTTGATGAGGTTCGCCTCCAGCAACAGCGCCTGGGTCTCCGTGTCCGTCACGGCGATGTCGACCTCGTCGGCGCGCTTGACCATCCGCCGTACCCGTTCGGAGCGGGGGTCGGTGTACGACCGCACTCGGTCGCGGATGTCGACGGCCTTCCCGACGTACAGCACGCTCCCCTCCCCGAGGAACTGGTACACCCCCGGCTCGGTCGGCAGGTCGGCGGCACGGGCCCGCACGGCGTCCGCATCCATCGGTGCGTGGTTGGTCGTGGCCGGGTATGAGGGTGACGCGTTCGGGTCGATGCGTACAGTTTAGTGGACCGGCACCGACCGTCCGGCGCATGACCGAGCAGCGCGACCGGCGGCTGGTGGCGGGCTGGCAGGGCCGGTTCTACGAGGATTTCAGTGTTGGGGACGTGTATAAGCATCCCTACGGCCGGACGGTCACTGAGACGGACGACGTGTGGCTCACGAACGTGACGATGAATCTCAACCCGATGCATTTCAACGAGGCGTACGCCGCGACCACGGAATTCGGCGAGCGCCTGGTGAACGGGCTGGTCGTCATCGCCATGTCCGTCGGGATGAGCGTCATTGACATCTCCCAGAATGCCACCGCGAACCTGGGCTACGATGCCGTTCGTCATCACGCGCCCGTCTTCCACGGCGACACTCTCTTCGCCGAGAGTGAGGTGCTCTCCAAGCGGGAATCGGACTCCCGCGAGCACGTCGGTATCGTGGAAACGGAGCTGCGCACCTACAACCAGGACGACGAGCTGGTGTTGAGCCTGGAACGAACGCCGATGGTGCTGAAACGCGAGCACGCCGAGCCCAGCGCCGCCCGGCCTCCCGGCTGGCCGGCGGGAGTCGGTACCCAGCCGGAAGAGCTGTGACGGTCCCGGACGAGCGGGTGGCGAGCGGCCTGCCGGTGGTCGACGCCGAGCAGGCCGCCGCGGAGGTGCCCGACGAGGCCACGCTGGTCACGAGCGGCTTCGGGAGCGTCGGCTACCCGAAGGCTGTGCCGGCGGCGCTGGCCCGCTCCGGGCGCGACCTCTCGCTGACGGTCGTCAGCGGCGGGAGCGCGGGTGAGGAAATCGACGTCGACCTCGTGGAGGCCGGCGCCGTCGAGCGTCGCATCCCCTATCAGGCCGAGCGACCCGCCCGCGATGCGATCAATGCCGGCGAGATTGCGTTCCACGACCGCCACATCGCCGCGCTCGGCGACGACGTCGCCTACGGCGGGCTGGTCGACGCGGACATCGCCGTCGTAGAGGCGGTCGCGGTCGGCGAGGACTGGTTCGTCCCGGCGATGTCGGTCGGCCCGGTGCCGGCGTTCGTCCGCGCGGCCGACCGACTGATCGTCGAGGTCAACGACGTGCCGCCACTGGAACTGGCGCGCCTTCACGATGTACTCCGGCGCTCGCCGCCACCGGAACGCGAGCCGATACCTCTCTCGGAGCCGGGCGAGCGAGTCGCCGACCCGAAGGTTCGATTCGATCCCGAGAAGCTGGCTGCGGTGGTCCGCTCCAGTGCCGCGGACAAGGCCTACTCTTTTCGGGATCCCACTGGTGATGACCGCGCTATCGCGGCCAATCTCGGGGAATTCCTCGCTCGGGAGGCCGAGCGCAACCCTCTACTCGCAAAGCGGGTCACACTTCAGTTCGGGGTTGGGAGCCTCGGCAATGCGCTGATGGGGGAGTTGTCGGATATCGACTTCGGCGACCGCGAGGTGGTCTACTTCGGGGAGCTGATACAGGACGGTCTCGTGGAGATGGTCGACGAAGGGGCGATCGAGGTCGCAAGCGCCACCGCGATGGCGGTCACCCCGGAGTGCCAGCAGCGGGTATTCGAGAACGTGGAGCGCTACGCCGAGCGGATGGTGCTGCGGCCCTCCTACGTCTCGAACGCCGCCGAGACGATCGATCGGTTCGGCGTCGTCGGGGTTAATAGCGCCCTGGAGGTGGACATCTACGGCAACGCCAACTCCACGCACGTGGACGGCACCCACCTGCTGAACGGCATCGGCGGCAGCGGCGACTTCAACCGCAACAGCCCGCTGGCAATCACGGCGCTCCCATCGACGGCAAAGAGTGGAGAAATTTCTCGGATCGTCCCGATGGTACCCCACGCCGATCACTCCGAGCACGACATCGACGTGATCATCACCGAACAGGGAGCCGCGGATCTCCGCGGACTGGACCCCCGCGAGCGGGCCGACCTGCTGATTGAGAAGTGTGCACACCCGGACGTACGCCCGGACCTGCGGGCGTACACCGACCGCGCCGAGGAGGGCGGCGGCCACGTCCCCCACGACTTCGAGACGGCGTTCGACTGGCGCTAGTCGAACCGTTCGAGGAGCGCCGTGATCCGTTCGGCATCGACGCCGGCGGCCTCCAGCGCCTCTCGGGTGTGCTCGCCGACCGAGGGGACCCCGCGACGGATGGACGGCTCCGCGGAGCCGTACTTGACCGGATGGCGGATGGCGTCGGCGCCCGCTACCTCCGTCCGGAGGCCGCGGTGGCGGACGTGCTCGTCATCCCACGTCTCAAGGGTGTCGTACACCGGCGCGACCGGCACGTCCGCGTCGGCCAGGCGGTCGAACCACTCAGCGACCGGCGCCGCCGCGAACGTCTCGGCCAGCTCCGATTCGACGCGCTCGCGGTGCTCGCGGCGGCCCGCGGCCGTCTCCAGGGCGGGATCGGCACCCAGGTCCGGCCGGTCGATGGCCGCACAGAGCCGGTCCCACTGGTGGTCCGCCACAACGACTACCGCCAGGTGGCCGTCACTCGCCTCGAAGGTGCCGTACGGGACGAACTCCGCGAGCGCGTTACCCGTCCGGGGGTACGGCTCTCCGGTGCCGAACGTATATCCCGCCCGGACGGTGAGCCATGACTGCAGGCAGTCCAGCATCGAGACATCGATGTATTCGCCGCCACCCCCTCGCTCCCGACCCAGGAGCGCCAGCAATACCCCCTGGACGGCGTACATCGAGGCGGCGATGTCCCCGATGGGGACGCCCGCGCGGTAGGGATCCCCTTCGGACGGGCCGGTGATGCTCATCACGCCGCTCATCGCCTGGGCGACGATGTCCAGCGCCGGCCGGTCGGCGTAGGGACCGGTCTGGCCGAACCCCGTTATCGAGCAGTAGATCACCTCTGGGTTGCGCTCCCGGACCGTCTCATAGCCGAGGCCGAACCGCTGCATCCGGCCGGTGGGGTTGTTCTCCATGACGACGTCCGCGTCGGCCGCGAGCGCGAGGAACGCCTCCCTGCCGTCGTCGCTCTTGAGGTCCAGCGCGACGGACTTCTTGTTGCGGTTGACTGCGCTGAAGTACTCGCTGCGGCCGTCCGTGAACGGCGGGTTCGACCGGCCGAGCTCCCCGCCGGGGCGCTCCACCTTCAGCACCTCCGCGCCGAGGTCCGCGAGTACCATCGAGGAGAGTGGGCCCGACACCATCTGGGTGACGTCAAGAACGGTGACGTCGTCAAGCGGCGGCATTGCCGCTGGCTACAGCGGGTCGATGGTTAAGTGCATCCCCCGGGACGGCCAAACGTTTTGTACGCCGCGGCGAAAGAGGCGGCGATGGAGTTCGAGTTGTCGGAAGAGCAGCGGATGATCCGCACGGAGGTGCGGAGGCTCTGTGACGAGTTCGGCGACGAATACTGGCGCGAGCGGGACCGCCGCCACGAGTACCCAACGGAGTTCCACGAGACGTTCGCCGACCACGGCTGGTTCGGGCTGACCGTCCCAGAGAAGTACGGCGGCCAAGGGTACGGGGTTCAGGAGGCCTCGATCGTCCAACAGGAAATCGCCCGCTCCGGCGCGGCGATGGCGGGCACGTCTCTGACGGCCCACCATACGTTCAGCACGGAGCCGCTGGTGGTGTTCGGTACGGAGGCCCACAAGGAGCGCTATCTCCCCCGAATCGCCGCCGGCGACGTGCAGGTGTGCACCGGCGTCACGGAGCCCAACGCTGGCACCGACACCTCCCGCATCGAGACGTACGCGCGGCGCGACGGCGGGGAGTACGTCGTCGACGGCCAGAAGATCTGGACCTCGAAAGCGGGGGAGGCGGACCTGATGATGCTGTTGGCCCGCACGACTCCCCGCGAGGACGCCGACCGGTTCGGCGGGATGACGCTCTATTTCACGGAGTTCAACCGCGACATGGACGGCATCGACGTCAGCGAGATACCGAAGGCCGGTCGCGGCGCCTCCCCCTCCTACGAGGTGTGGTTCGACGGGTTCCGGGTGCCCGCCGAGGACCGCATCGGCGAGGAGGGGGACGGCTTCCGCTACCTGCTGGAGTTCGCCAACTCCGAGCGGATTAGCATCGCCGCCTGCGCGGTCGGCATCGGTCAGGCCTCCGTCACAAAGGCTGCCGACTACGCCGCCGACCGGGTGGTGTTCGACGCCCCCATCGGCTCCTACCAAGCGGTCCAGCATCCGCTGGCGGACTCCTGGGCGAAACTGGAACAGGACGAACTGATGGTACGCAAGGCCGCCTGGCTGTACGACCGCGACGAGGACTGCGGCGCGGAGGCAAACGCCGTCAAACTGCGCGCCAGCGAGGATTCCATCGAAGCCTGCGAGCGGGCGGTTCGGGCCCACGGCGGGATGGGCTACGCCAAGGAGTACGACGTCGAGCGCTACTGGCGCGAGACGATGATCAACGTCATCGCGCCCATCTCCAACGAGATGGCGAAGAACTACATCGGCCAGCACGTGCTAGATCTTCCGAAGTCCTACTGACCCCGGGCCGGCCGACGGTAGCCCGCAACGCTGATATCTCCCCGGGCGTAGCCACCGACGTATGGTCTCCGGACGCCAGCGCGACCAGGAGTCGGGGTCGCGCCACGGGCTCGACGAGAACCGGAGCTACCTCTCGGCGCTGGCCGGCCGGCTGGTGCCCCAGCGGCTGGCCCGCCGGGCGCTGGCCGTCGACGTGCGAACGGACGCCGACAGCTACGCCCCCGGCGAACCGGTGGAGCTGGAGGTGGCCATCCGCAACCGGCTGCCGGTCGTGCTCCGTGTGACCACGCCCGGCCGGCGGCTGTGGGGGTGGGCCGTCGACGGGGAACTGGAGGCCAGCGACGAGTCCCGCTTCGCCCACTCCGAGGGGGGCGTGCTGGTGTTCCGGCCCAGGGAGCGCAAGCTCATCCGCCACCGGTGGGACGGCCGCCGCAAGCGGGTCGGCGAGCGCACCCGGTTCGAGCCGCTGGAGCCCGGCGACCACGAGCTGACGGCGTTCGTCGCGACGGAGGA
>CAZLOO010000026.1:0-14061 GCA_964561055.1 uncultured Halobacteriales archaeon | reverse complement strand
CCCTACCGGGACTGCTAGTGGGCTCGCGGGTGCCCGAGGCCGAGAGGGTCGGCGTGGAGTTCATGACCCCAACTGTCTCCTCGCTCAACGTCGCGGAGGCGCTGGGGCTCAATCGCTGGAAGCTGCCCGACTACACCGAGGGGCTACTTAGCCGGCTGGTGGAGGCCTGCAACCCCCACATGGATTTCTTCAACTCCCACCGGTGGGGCTACTCCACGGTGGAGTTCACCCGCGAGGAGTGTGTATGGAGCGCCTACAGCGTGGATAAAACCGAGAACAGCATGGACGCCGAACGGGAGCTGGTGAAGCGCTACCGCGTGCCCGAGGGCCGTGTGGAGCTCCAGGAGCTGGACTAAGACCCCAGCGCCGCCCGGCGCTGCTCGAACTCATCGCGGCGCTCATCCATCTCCGCCTCGGCGGCCAGCTCTACTGCCTCGTCGCAGAGCCGGGCGGCCGCCGCCCGGTCGCCGGCCGCCTCGCAGACGTCTATCAGAGCCTCGAACGCATCGACCGCCTCCGAGAGCGGCCCCGTCTCCTGATAGCCGTCGACGGCTGCCCGGAGGTGCTCGCGGGCGGCCTCGAGGTCCGACTCCTCGCGGGCCAGCCGTCCTAGTTCACGGTGGCACTCCGCCCGGCCGTGGCGATCACCCACCTCCTCGCGGAGCGCAAGGCTGCGCTCCAGGTACTCACGGGCTGGCTCCCCCTCCTCCAGCGAGAGCTGTCCGATATTGAACAGCGCCGTCGCCTGGAGCTCCCGGTCGCCGGCGTCCCGGGCGATGCGGAAGCTCCGGCGGTAGTACTCCTGAGCCTCCCCCGGGCGGTCGCCGAGCCATGCCAGCCGACCGAGGTTGTTGAGTGTACTCGCGGTGCCGTACTCCGTGCCGGCGGCCCGCTCCAGCTCCAGAGCCTCCTGGAACCGCTCCTCTGCCCCCTCCAGGTCGCCCCGCTCGGCGGCGACGATCCCGAGGTTGTTTAGCGTCTTTGCCACCGCCCGTCGGTCGGCCACCTGCCTGCGGAGGGCGAGTGCCTGCTCCAGGAGTTCCGCGGCAGCGTCGTACTCGCCGCGGGCACCGATAGCGACGCCGAGATTGTTGAGGCAGTCCCCGCGCCCTTCGTCGTCTTCCAGCGCGCGGTAGCGCTCCAGCGCCCGCCGGGCGTAGGACTCGGCGGTCTCGAACTCCCCGCGCCGACGGGCGGCCTTTCCGAGATTCGCTAAACAGCGGGCGTCCAGCTCCGTGGCGGCCTCCTCGGCGAGATCCTCGACGGCCTCACGGAGCGCACGGAACTCCGCCTCGGCGGCGCCGAACTGGCCGGCGTCGAGGTACATCTCTCCGCGGCGCTTGGCGCAGTCGTGGGCGGTCGCCTCTGAGCACGCCGCCGGGAGGTCGATGCTCCCCTCGCCGGGGGGACCGAACAGCGGCGCCAGCCCCGGCTGCTCGCTCCCCAGGTCGAACAGTCGGTCAAGGACGTCCTCCGCCCATGCGGTCCAGTCCTCGACGTCCAGCGCCGGGGTCTCTCCCAGCTCCTGCCGGACAGCGGCTCGCCGCTCGGGCTCGTCGGCCAGTGCCAGCAGGGCTGACACCCCCTTCCCGAACCGTCGGGCTGCGCCGTCCTCGTCTTGGAGCTCCTCTAGGAACGCTACCGACCAGGCGGGGTGGACCGTCCGGTGGCCGTCCGGCCCGGCGAACAGCGCCCGCCCCTCCAGCCGATCTATCGCCTCCCAGACGGCGTTGTGGCCGACCTCCGGGCCAAGCGCGTGGACGTATGCCGGCTCGTAGCCCAGTCCGGCGGCGTTGCAGGCGTTGACCAGCACGCCCGCGTCCAGGACGCCTGAGCCGGCGGCGGACAGCTCCCGGCGGACTCGCTTGACGTCCTCGACCAGCGTTGTTGGAGTGTCGGCGTCGTACCCCGCCAGCGGGTCTGCGTGCAGAGACAGCCGATGTAGCGCCAGCACCATCCCCCCGGGACGGTGCTGGCCGCCCGAGCGGGCCGCCGACAGCAGCTCCTCGGCGGGTAGTTCCAGCTCCTGCCCGACGGTCGCCTCGAAGTGGTCGATGAGCCGCTCGCACTCCCGTTCGTCTAGCGGCGGCATCCGCACGGTCTCGACGGCGTCGGTCCTGAACGCCTCCAGCCCGGCGTCGGTGGGAAATGCCGGCGGGTCTCGCCATGCCGACGGCCGGGCGTCAAGCAGGAAGCTTACTTCCTCCCGGCCGGACAGCGACCGCATCAGCTCGAAGACGGCGGTCGCCTCCGCGCCAACGGCGTCCTCAACGACCACAAGGGCGTGGCCCTCCGCCCGGTCGAGGTAGTCCCTCAGCAGCGTCGTCGAGGAGAGCGGCTCCCCGGCGCCGGTCGCGCGGTATAGCACTACCCCCTCGCCGGCGTCGTACCACCGACAGGCGACCTCCCGGCAGACGGTGCTCTTGCCGGAGCCGTGGGGACCAAGCAGCGCCACCGGACCGCCGGCACGGAGCCGCTCAACGAGCAGGTCAGCCAACCCGACCCGCTCCCCGTCGCGCCGGGTCTCGCGGGTCAGGGCGTAACCGGCGTTCACCTCCGCTATCTCCAGGCCGGTGCGCCAGGCTGTCGCCGGCGGTGCCGGCGAGCGCCGCTCGAAGTAGCGCCCGTTGATCAGCTGGACCCCCTCTTCGCGGAGCGCCAGCGGGAGCTCCGGGGTCGTGCCCGGGAGGTCGGGGCTGTTCTCGGCCTCGACGGCGGCCAGCCGCTCGTCGGCACCGCTCGCCCGGTCGGCCACTGCCCGGAACCGCTCGTGGGCCCACTCGACCGCCGCCGGACTGTCGTTGTGTATCACCCCGTGGAGCGCCATCCCGGCGGTGTACACGAGCACCACCACCTCGCCGATATCGCCGGACTCGGCGAGCACCAGCGAGAACGGCGGCACGTCGGCGGTGGCGACCGTCGCCTGCTCAGCGCGGTCGAGATCAGCGAGCGGGCCGGGGAACTGGCTTGCCAGTCCATCTAAGAGGTCCGGAGCGAGCACCAGCTCCAGTTCGGCGCCCTCGGCGACGGCGTCGCGATACAGCGTCAGGTGGCGCGGGTCGGCGACCGTCGGTGCGAGTACGCGGAGCCGGTCGGCCCCCTTGACCGCTCGCTCGACTCGGTCCGGCGACTGGTAGGGGGTCGGTCCCTTGGCCACTTCGGTGTCGGCGCCGATCAGCAGGTCCGGCCTCAGCCCGGCATCCGCCGGCAGTGGTTCTATCACCGGCCCAGCCGACAGGAGTGCGCTCCCGGCGTCCACCGCGTCGCGGTACCACTCTGCCAACAGCCGGCCGGCGGTGGTAGTCGTGTAGCCGTCGGCGGTGCGCTCGACAAGGTCAGCCTCCTCTAACCGTCGAAGCGCCCGCCCTGCCGTCGAGCGGGACTCCCCGAGAGCATCCACCAGATCCCGCGTGCTGCAGTGGCGGCCAGCCATGTGCTCGAGGTAGGCTGCCCGCCGTCCTACAAGCTGCAGGGTGTCTGGGAACCCGTCGCTCATTCGGCCGGAGCCTGGAACCGGGAATATAATAAACCGGCGGCGGTCTGATCGGCGATCGGGCGGCTTTTTCGCTCCTCGCTCGAACACCGACTATGAGCGGCCGAGTGCGGGTCGTCGGTGCGGGCGTTCTCGTCCAAGTGGCGCTCGGGGGGGCCGTGCTGCTGGCGTTCGGGCTCTCCTGGCCGCTGGCGCTGACGGGGCTAGCTGGCGGCGCCGTCGTGGGTATGCTCGCCGACGGCCGGCTGGACGTGTTCACGGATGGCGCCGCCGCAGCCGCCGTCGGCGGCCTCGCGCTGTTCGTGCTGTACATTGTCTTCAACGCCTACCGGGCCTACCAGAGTGCCGGCGGCTCGGCGGCGGCCGACGCCGTGCTCGTGTCGACGTTCACCCTGGCGGGCGTGTCGCTGGTGTTACTCCCCTTTCTCGGCGCCGGCGGGGCGCTGTCGGCCCACTATGGCCGCCGGCTCCGGCGGCGGTTCGCCGCATAGGGCTCCTCCAGCACCTCGATGGCGGCCACTTCCCCGAGGAATAGCTCCCGGATACGATCGAAGGAAACGGCCCGCTCGACGTCGAGCGACAGAGTGAATCCGTAGGCGACGGCGCCGTCCGCCGTCTCGACGTGGGTGTCGTCGACGCCGGCAGCGGTGATACCGGGGATGCGGGTGAGCCGGTTTAGTTCAGGGCGGGTCCGCTCGGCACGCTCGCGGGCGATGCGGCGGGCGCGCCGGCAGTCGGGATTCAGCGGGGCGGGGAGGAACGGGTGGTCGTAGGGCACCCGCTCCAGCATCAATTTCACCCGGATGGTTCGGGCGGTCGGATGGTCGGTGGACACGGTTTGGCGCCGGCGAGGCGGCCGGCGGTAGCTACTGCTCGCGCCTCCGACATACGTATTAGGTATAGAATATAAATAGCCGTCGGGAACGGAACGTCCTCGCAAAGATCGACCCCATCAATAGGCGGCAGAGACACCCAAACAGAAATTTTCAATTAGTGTGTGACGTTATAAATGTGTCGTCTCCCAGGACTGTGATAGGTGAAATATTTATTTTAGTCACGTGCTAGGAAGGGGCATGGACGAACTCCGGGCCGCGCTTGACCGCATCGGGACCGCGCGCGACCGCGTCCGTCGCGACCGTCGAGAGGTGCGCGCGGAACTGCGCGCGCTGGAACGGTTCGCCGATCGGGTGGAGGCCATTGAGGCCGGCGCCGCCCCCACGACGGCACCGGCGGGCATCGCCGCACTCAGCCGCACCACGCCGGACGCGATGGGAGAGATACGGGAGGCGTACCGCTCGACGGTGATGGCCGTCGACCATTACGACGAGGTGTACGACGAGCCGCTGGCGGAGAACGTCGCCGCGGAGCTCACCCCAGAGATTGCCGACGCGATGACCGGCGCTGTGACAGCCGTCCCCGCGGGGTTCAGGTCTGCGGTGCGGTCAGCAGTGGACACCACCACTGACTGTCGGCGGTCGCATCTGAGCCTGCTTGACGACGAGGACCGGTCGCTGGTTGAGGCCCGATCCGCGCTAGACGAGGTAATCGACGCCGTTGAGGACCCTACCCGGAGTCGCCGGGCCGCGATGGCCCAGCTGGACGCCATCGCCGCCGGTCGCCAGCCGGAGATTCACAGGCGTACTGGTCGCGCGTCGGGCCACGAGCTCTGCTCGTACCTGTACGATGATGAGCCGTGGACCTACCCGGTGCTGTCGGCGGTAGCGACGCTTCGGCGCGCGGTCGAGGGCGACGGGTAAGCAGTAGCTCTTTGGTCCGACAGCACGCACCGCCGGGTATGACCGCACTCGACCTCTCCGAGACAACCCTCGCCGAGCGGATGGCGCTGCTGGGCGTGGCCGACCTCGCGCTGGCGGGCGACACCCCCGCCCACTCCGGCGACGTCCGTCGGACCTGTATCGAGCACGTGACCACGCTGGAGGGTGACGTGGTCGGACGCCCCTCGGAGGCGGACGTGATGCGCGCGCTCAACCGGCTGGTCGCCGCCGGCGTCGTTGAGGAGGTCCCCGCCGGCGACGCCTCTCCCGTGGGGAAGGGCCGCCCGGAGTACGACCTTCAGGACCCGCCGGAGGCGGTGTTGTCGGCGTTGGCCCGGGACGACCGCGTCGGCCCACTGGCCGAGCGTCTCAGCGGATAGCTGGCGCTCCTGTCCCCGGCGAAAGGTTCTTGCTGAAACGTTACCAGATAGCAATGCATGCTCCACCGGAGGCGGAGGGCCGAGCGGTGCGCATCGTAGTCGCTGGTGCCACTGGCTGTGTCGGCCGTCGGCTGGTGCCGGCGCTGCTCTCGGCCGGCCACGAGGTGATCGCGCTCAGCCGCGACCCCGCTACTCCCCGGGCGGCAGCCCTCGCCGACCGGGAGGGGGTCGCCGTTCACGGGTGTGACTTGCTGGATGGTCCGCCCGACCTCCCGGCCGCCGACGCCGGCTACTACCTGGTCCACTCGCTGGACAGCGGCGGCGGCTACGCCGACCGGGATCGGCGGGCCGCGCGATCGTTCGCAAGCGCGGTGGCCGCGGCCGGCGTTGACCGAGTGGTGTATCTCAGCGGTCTCGGGCCGGAGGAGGGGCTGGCCGGCCATCTCCGCTCGCGGCGAGCCGTCGAGCGCGACCTCGCGACCGGCGACTACCGGCTGGTCACCCTCCGGGCGGCTATTGTCCTCGCGCCGGACAGCGAGGGGTTCCGGTTGCTGGAGGGGTGCTCCCGGCTCCGGGCCATACCGGCGCCCCGGGCGATAACGACCCCCTGCCAACCCATCGCTGTCGACGACGCCGTCCGCTATCTGGCGGGCGCGCTGGCGCTGCCGGCCGAGGGACCGGCGACCGTCTACGAGATCGGCGGCCCGACGGCGCTGGGCTACGACGACCTGCTCCGGCGTACCGCGGCGGCCGCGGGCCGGCGGCTACTAGTCCGCCCGGTCCCGGGTGTCAGATTGTCGGCCGCAGCACGGGGGTTGGCGCTGCTGACGGACGTGCGAAGTGAGATCGTCGGCCCGCTTGTGCGGAGTCTCTCGGTGCCAGCGGTGGTGACCGACGATACCGTCCGCGAACACCTCCCGTTCGAGCGGACGCCGCTGGATGACGCCCTTCGGACCGCGCTTGACGGGATGGCGACCGGCTCGGTAGCCGCCGCAGAGGGCACTCCCGGCCCGGCACCGATCGGGGGGCGGTAGGGCCCGGTCAGCGTCCATCGACGGTCCGGTTGCTGTACCACGCCGGTGGTGACACGGTCGTCGTCCCGACATCGCCTACCCGGAGGGTGACGACCGCGGAGACGGACGGCCGGTCGGGGGAGCGGTAGGAGCGGCGCACCTCGCGGACGACTCCCTCCCTGGTGACCAACGCCGAGCCGGTGGTGTTAGCCACGCCCGGCCAAGAGTCGCCGCGAAGGGTAAGCCAGTATCCTGTCCCGTCGACATCGCCCCACACCACCTCCCGGATCCGCGAGCGCTCGACGGAGAGGTACCACCGGAGCCGCTGTGCCACCCGTTCGGCGACCGACCGGCCCGTGCCCGCCGGCTTGACGCGGCTGGAGGACTGGCCGATACGCTCGATGCGGGCGCTACCGTTGACGTATACGTCCTGCTCGAACAGCGTCGCCGGCGCGAGCGGGAAGTCTCCGACACGGGTGACGTCGGCCGTATAGCTGCCGTTGGACCCTACCGATACCACCTCGCGCCGGAGGCCGACCGGCCGCTCGTCGACGTACACCCGTGTCGTGAGCGTCACGCGGTAGGAGCGGTTCGACAGCGCCGCCGTGTGGGCCGCCGCTAGCGCCCGCTCGTCGATACTGCCGTCGGCGGCCACGCCCGGGGGCCGCCCGCCAGCGCTCACCCCCGGCCCGCTCGGCGTGACGACGGTCGCCAACCCGTCCCCGCTGTCGGCGGGGTCGCCGTCCGCGCCGTCCTCCGGGCCGGTGGCGCCGAGCTGCTGGTCGTAGCCGACGCTCTTGCCCAGCGGCTCCGCCGGCGCCGGCCCCTCCGGCGCCCCGCCGGTGAGCAGCCCCGGCGCCAGCACCGTCGCCCCGCCGAGCACGAGCAGGAGCGCCGCTACCGCGACGACGGCTACTATCCCGCGGCGGGTGAACGAGCGGGCAACGGCACACTCTCCCGGCAACCCTTCCCTGAGCAACCTCTCCTCGCTCTCCGGGGCTGGATCGGAATCGTCCTGCGATTCGGAGGCGGCTCCCGGGTCCCCCTCGCGCGGTTCTCCGGACGGTCCTTCCCATGGTGTGGGTGCCGCCGTGCCCGTGCCGGGCGGCGTTCCCGGATCGCTCCCGCCGGCGCCTGTCCCGAGATCCCGGCCGCGGACCACCGGTTCCCCGAGAAACTCGCTCGCTATGGTCGCCCGCCGGTCGCCGTCGACGGCATACAGTAGCTGCTCCCGCAGCGCCCCGGGGCCGACTACCTCGACGGAGGTGTCCGGGGGCGGGTCGGCGGCGGTCACGAGCAGGTCTGCCTTCGGATCGACCGGCGACGCATCCCCGGCGGCCCGGACCGCCGCGAGGCTGCCGTCTACCCGGACCAGGTCATCCTCGACCCGGACCGTCCGGCCGCGGGCCTCCCAGATAGCGGCGACGAGTTCGGCGAGCCTACGGCTGTCGAGATCGGTCAGCAGCGCGCGGAACGTGGCCGGGTCGATGGCCGTCACTGTCGGTCTGTTGGCGGCTGGCGGTGATATGCCTTCGCCCCTTACGGGTCAGCGCGGCTTGAACCGGGGCTTTCCGTCCTCGAACCGCAGTTCCAGGCGCTCCTCGACGGTCGCCGCCGCCGGTAACTCGTCCACGAGCGCCTCCGAGACACGGTACTCGGTCAGGTGCCCGGTATCGCGGATCCACGCTACGCGGGCGGTGGCGGGTTCGTACGGCCCGGCGGTGGTCAGCGCCGCCGCGACCGCGAACTCGTCGTCCGGCAACACCACCGGGAGCCGCCCCCGGGCGAGCGAGCCGCTGGTTAGCGAGTTGGTGTACACCTTCCCGAGGTCCGCCGACTCCGCGACCGCCCGGGTGGTGAGGTCCGCGAGGCCGATGCCGTTGGCATTGCCGTCGCTCGCCTCGGTCACCCCGCGGACGACGATACGGTCGATGTCGGGAGTCGACGGGTTCGCGGCGTTCAGCACCTCGTAGCGCCCGACCACGTTCGTGTCCATCCCCGTTCCGGAGATGTCCTTTCCGATCTGGTCGATCACGAGCGCGTCTAGGTCGTCGTGAGGGAGGGTGGGCATGTACTCCTTTGCGCGTTCCAGGAGGGGCGTCTCGGCGTCGGGGAGGTCAGCCGCGGGGACGCCCTCGATGGCCGCGGTGCGGTCCTCGAAGTTCTCGACGACGGCGACACCTCCGACGACTGGTGCGGCAGAGAGCACGACCGACAGCGTTGCCTCGATGGTGGGAACGTAGCCGTCGGCCATCGCCCGCCGATGGAAGATGCTCGCGCCGGCCTGCTTCCCGACACCGACGGTGAGCATCTTGCAGAGGCCGCTCTCGACGCGCCCCCGGAAGTTGGTGTGAGGTTTCACGCGGTTGACCGCGAGCGCGGCGTCGGCCTCCAGCACGGACCGGGCGACGTGGACCGGCGCGCCGGCGGTCGTCGTTCCGACGACCTCGGTTTCCATCCGTGCGTCCACGGGACATCCCAACGACTCCTCGGTGAGGCCCAGCTCCGCGAGCGCCCGGCGCTGCCCCTCGGCGGTGGCGCCGCCGTGGCTTCCCATCGCGGGGACGGCTACCGGGTCGAACCCCTGCTCGCGGAGACCGTCGACGACCGCCCGGGCGATGGGGACGATGCTGTGGATGCCGCGGCTGCCGAGACAGACCGCAACCCGTCCCTCGCCCTCCAGCGGGAGCGTCTCCAGCGCGTCGCGCGCGGCGCGGGCGGGGTCTGTGACCCTGGGCGTATCGGGCTCGTAGGCCACCCGTGCGAACCGTGGGAACGTCACCTCGGCGGGGTCCAGCGCCCGCCGCATCGTCTCGCGGTCGGGAAACTTCATGGGTTGGCCTCTCCCGTCGCCGGTATGGCCGTTACGATGCCGGCGTAAGAATTGCCGTCCAGGCGTGGAACTATACGGTGGTAGGGACTGGAAATAAATGGCATATGTCCGGTGACCGATTTATTCGGGGGCTCCCCCGAACCCACTTCCAGTTCTGACCACGACGTACAGTTCCTCGACACGACGCTGCGCGACGGCGAGCAGGCGCCGGGTGTCTCGCTGACAGCCGATGAGAAGGCAACCATCGCATGCGAACTCGACAGCACCGGCGTTGACGTCATTGAGGCCGGCAGCGCCTGTACCGGCACCGGTGAGCGCGAGGCCATCTCCCGGGTGACCGACCTGGATCTGGACGCGACGGTGAGCAGCTTCTGTCGCGGCCTCCGGCGGGATATCGACCACGCTCTCGACTGTGACGTCGACGGCGTGAATCTCGTCGTGCCGGCCAGCGACCGCCACGTCGAGCGGAAGGTTGGGACCACCCGCGAAGCGGTGCTCGCGGATACGTCTGAGTTGGTAACGTACGCCCGCGACCACGGCCTCTGGGTGGAGGTGATCGGTGAGGATGGTTCCCGCGCTGACCTCGATTTCCTTGAGCGGCTGATGGGGGCGGCGCTCGACGCCGGCGCCACCCGGGTCTGCTTCGCCGACACGGTGGGCCACGCCACCCCCGACCGGACCAGCGCGGCCGTCAAGCGGCTGGCCGCGCTCGGCCCGACGAGCGTCCACACTCACGACGACATGGGGATGGGAGTCACCAATGCGCTGGCGGCGATCGGCGCTGGTGCGGACCTAGTCCATGCAACAGTGAACGGCATCGGCGAACGCGCGGGCAACGCCGCGCTGGAGGAACTCGCCGTGGCGCTTGCCGAGGGGTACGGCCTCGACACCCTCGAACTGAGGCGGCTGTACGGCCTGGCCCGGACCGTCGCCGACGCGACGGGCGTGCCGCTGGCGCCGAACAAGGCCGTCGTCGGAGAGAACGCATTCACCCACGAGTCAGGTATCCACACGGACGGCACTCTGAAAGACGAGGAGATGTACGAGCCGTACCCGCCTGAGTCGGTCGGTCGCGAGCGCCGGCTAGTGCTGGGCAAGCACGCCGGCCGGGCCGGCCTTCGGGCCACGCTGGCCGAGCATGGGATCGACCCTGACGAGGCGACGCTCGACGCCGCCCTCGACCGGGTGAAGCGCCTCGCCGAGCGGGACCGCCGGGTAACCGACGCCGACCTGCTGGCGGTCGTTGAGGATCTCCGGGATGCCGACCGGGAGCGCCGGGTTGAACTGCTCGACCTGACTGCCACCAGCGGCGGCGAGACGCCAACCGCTAGCGTCCGGTTGTCCGTGGATGGCGAGGTTCAGGTCGCTGCCGGCACCGGCTGCGGGCCGGTGGACGCCGCGATGACCGCGGTTCAGGACGCGCTGGACGAGCCGGGAGTCTCCCTGGATTCGTACCACGTCGACGCCATAACCGGCGGTACGGACGCCGTCGTCGCCGTTGAGGTGGAGATGGCACGGGGTGACCGCTCGGTATCCGCGGGCGCCAGCGGCCCGGATATCACCCGGGCGTCGGTCGTGGCGATGGTTGACGCGGTCGACCGCCTGCTGGCCGAGAGCAAGCGGGCGGTCGCGTAGCGCCGTCCCCGGTACCGGCCGTCCTCGTTCCGTTCACGCGAAACCTTTTGAGGTGCGCCACTGAGGACCACTGCATGACTGTAGATACGGTCATTGCGGGCGGCGAGGTCGTAACAGCCTCAGATAGGTACCGCGCGGACGTGGCCATCGACGGGGGGGAGATAGCCGCGGTCGGCGATCCTGGCTCGATGCCGGACGCCGAGGAGACCATCGATGCAGAGGGGCTGCTGGTGATGCCGGGGATTGTCGACCCGCACGTTCATATCGACGACATGTTCTCGGTGGACAGCTACGAGACCGCCACCGCCGCGGCGGCGCTCGGCGGTATCACCACCTACGTCGACTTCGCCTGGCAGGCCTGGGAGGGCGAACTATCGATCTTCGAGGAGGAGGGCACCCTCCTTGAGGGTATCGAGCGCAAGCAGGAGAAAGGCGAGGGGGCGCTGATCGACTACGGCCTCCATGGGGCGGTCACCCGCGAGGACCCCGCGGTACTGGAGGAGATCGGCGATGCCGTCGACGCCGGCGTCTCGTCGTTCAAGATGTTCACCGCCTACGAGATCGGCCTCACCTACGGCTTCATGCACCGCGTGCTGGAGGCAGTGGCCGAACAGGACGCCGTCGGCGTGTTCCACACGGAGGACGCCACCGTGACGGACATGCTCACCCAGCGGTTCCAGGAGGAAGGGAAGGGTGACGCCCCCTGGTATCCTCGATCGCGGCCGGACTACACGGAAGCGATGGCCGCCCACGACGCTGTCACGATGGCCCAGGAGATCGGCGCCAAGTACTACGGCATTCACACCACCTGTCGGAAGGCCGCGGACGTGCTGGCAGCCGTCCGGGAGGACGGCTCGGAGGTGCGCGCGGAGACGTGCACCCACTACACCGCCCTCACCGACGACGTGTACGAGGAGCAAGGGAACCTGCCGATGATCGCTCCGCCGATTCGCAAGCAGGACGACGTGGAGGCGATGTTTGAGCGCCTGCGCGACGGGACCTTGGACGTCGTCTCGACGGACCACTGTGGCTACAAGCGCGAGCAGAAGGAAACGGAGAACTGGTGGGACTCGGCGTTCGGCGCTAACGGCCTCCAGGCGTCGCTGCCGGTGTTCCACGACGAGGCGGTGAACGAGCGGGGGATGTCCTACCCGTTCTTAGTGCGGGTCATGAGCACCAATCCCGCCCGCGTGTTCGGGATGACGGGGAAGGGGAGCCTCGACCCTGGGACGGACGCGGACGTGGTCCTGTTCGACCCGGAGGAGTCCTACACGATCACCGCCGAGGATAACGCCTCGGAGGCGGACTTCTCCATCTACGAGGGCCGTGAGGTAACCGGCCGGGTGAAGCGGACGCTCGTGCGCGGGGAGTCCGTCGCCGTGGACGGGGAGATCGTCGGCGAGTACGGACACGGGGAGTTCCTTGAACGAGACCTGCCCGACTGGGACGTCTAAGCGACGGACTGATTACGGCCGGCTTGGAAGCCCTTTTCCGGGCCGGCTAGCTATTCCGCGGTAATGAGTGACTCGGGTGGCGTCCCCACCGAGGGGGGTGAGCCGAAGTTCCCGCACGCTAACGCCGTCGCGGTGCGGGCCTTCGCTGACGTGCTGGCGTCGACGGTCGGCCCGCGGTCGACTGAGAAGATGGTAATAAACGCTCTCGCGACCCGCAGCGAGGGGGAGGGTCATCCCGCCAATGAGCCGGTCGACGACGTTACCATCACCGGCGATGGGGCGACCCTGCTGGAGGCGCTACCGTCCGAACACCCAATCGCCCCCATCGTCCTGCGGCTCATTGGGCCTGAACAAAAAGGCGAGACCGACACGGAAGGCGAGCGAATCCCCGACGGCATCGCGACGACGGTGGTGCTGACAGGCGCGCTGTTAGACGGGGCGACGGAGCTCATCGACGAGGGGCTCCACCCGTACGACGTGCGGCGGGGCTACGCCACCGCCCGAGAAGTGGCGCTGGAGGCCTTGACCGAGGCCGCCCGGCCGCTAGAGAGCTTCGACGACCCCGCCGGCGCCGCCCGGTCGGTCGCCCGCAGCGCGATGACCGGCAATGACATCGGTGGGTTCGCCGACCGATGGGCCGGCCTCGCCGTCGAGGCGGTCGACTTGGTTGGGATGCCTGACGAGGAGACCTTTGCCGTCCGGGCGGTCAGTCGTGGCGCTATCGAGGACTCCCGGCTCGTCCGGGGGGCCGTGCTCCCGAAAGACCACCGCGTCTCCGAGGCGATGCCGAAGCGTATCGAGGACGCTACGGTGCTGGTGCTTGGCGGGTACAAGCGGGCGCTATCAGACCCTGAGGCCTGGACGGACGACGTCCACATCGAGATGGCCTCTCCCGATGACGCTGATGAGATGGAGGCCGTCTACGCGGGCCGGCGCCGGGAGGTGGTCGCCCGGATGGAGCGCCTGGGGGTGGACGCCGTAATCGCCCGCTTGGGGATCAGCAACGACTATATCCGTCTGCTGGAGGAGAAGGGCATCCTGGGCATCCGCGGTGTCAACCGCATTACCCTCCGACAGGTAGCGCTGGCGACCGGGGCCGGGCTGGTGAAAGACCCCTCGGCGTTCGAGGCCGGGGACCTCGGCCACGCCGGGAGCGTCGAGGAGGTGATGCGCGAGCCCCGGCGCGGGCGCCGGAAGAACCGATTCATGACTGTCATCGACGGCTGCGAGGCGCCCCGGTCGGTGGCGGCGCTACTGCACGGCATCACCGTCTAGATAGCCGACCCGGCGACCGCCGAGATACGGAAGGCCGCCGCCGCCGTCGCCGCCGCCCGCGGCGAGAGCGGTCAGGTCCCGGGGGTCGTTCCGGGCGGCGGGGCCGCGGAGCTCCGGATGGCGAGCGCGGTGCGGGAGGCCGCGACCGCCAAGGGATCGCGGGCGGCGCTGGCGATGGACGCCTACGCGGACGCGCTGGAGCG
>CAZLOO010000025.1:0-14560 GCA_964561055.1 uncultured Halobacteriales archaeon | reverse complement strand
GCCTGCTGGCCGGAACTGTGTCACAACCAGTCGTCGGGGAGTTCCTCCTCGTGGTCAGCAAGCAGCTCCAGCAGCGGCCGGATCTCATCGAAGGTCGGCCCTTTCGACACCTCGTTGGTGTCCCGGTTCCAGTCGATGAACCCATGCTCCTCCAGTTTCGGGAGGTGGACGTGTTGCATCTGAATGAGCCGCTCGAGCTCCTCTTCATGAGACTCGTCCGGGTCGACTACGACTGACTCGTCGTCCTGCGGGTTGTGAACCAGCAGTGCCCGCAGCAGCTTCCGGCGCTGCACATGCCCGAGCGCATCGAGGAGGTCGTCGAACGTCGGCTTCGCTGTACTGTCCATACCGTCCCCCGACGCTACGGACCAAAATATTCGGGTAGTTTTCACTCGGTGTACTTGTTATCAGGAACTGGGTAACAGCGTGACGGTCTCGCCGAACGCAGGTGACAAACGGTGGCACAGCTGACGAGTGACCAGAGCTGTCTCTCTGTTCCGCACGCTACTAGTGTTAGCCGTTGCGAAGTCCGGTGGGAACGGGTTTTCTGACTCATGGTGAATCGTCTGTGCGGATATGGGCCGAAGACGAGCGTGTCCGCAGGTCTGACCGGGCTCGCCAGAAATCGGAGAGACGCTCCCACCGGCTAGCCTCTCCCGAGGCGGTTCCCGCTTAGGGCCCGAGATAGCCCCACGCCTGCAAGCGGTCACCGTCACCGTTGATCCACCGCTCGCCGATGTCGTCCCGGTAGTACATGTTGGGCATCACAATGTCCTCAATCCGGTCGTATGCTTGGTCACGTGCGGCGTGCATCGTATCGCCCTTGCCGGTCACGACGATGGGCATTCCGTTGTCGCCGGCCACGCGCCACTGGCCATCGACCTTCTTCGCATCTTCGAGATGGATCCCTTCGCGGCTGTCCGTCTCGAACACCACAGCTGCATTCCGAGAGTTCTCATCGTACGTCTTCTCGTCGTCGAACGGGAACGGTGGCAGGACGATCCGCACGCCGATCTGGTACCCGTTGTGCACCTCTAGTTCGGGGTCATTACCATGCGTGGGATCGTAGAAGAACTCGCCAGTAGATGACTCAATGGACTCTTGCTGCAGCGCAATCGTCGGGTACCCGAACCGCGGCGTGAACTCCAGTGGGTAGAGTCCGTTCTCGTTGACGATGCAGTTGAGGTCGATGCTCCCAACGTATCCTTCGTTGGCGAGCCACTCTTCCAGTTTGCCGAAGGTTTCTTTGAATAATTTGTTCTGGCCTGCCCAGAACATCGATGTCCCCATTTCGCCGGTCTGTGGCCCGATGTTTCCTGGGAACAATCTCTTATACTCAAAATTGAAATTGACCTGGTCAGTGAACTCGTTACCGTTGAAGAACCCGCAGACAGCGACTTCAAGGCCCTCAACTTTCCGCTGCAACTGGAAGCCCTTCATCCGGTGGCCCCACGCCTTCTTGTAGGCTTTCAGCACCTCAACGACGTCACTACCGTCATCCTCATTCCCGACGTAGAGCAGTCGTTTCACGTTCTGGACTTCCCCAAGTGGCTTGATGACGTACGGATCGGGGTTCTCCTGAACGTGCTGGATACCCGCATCGAAGTCGTGGAAGATGTGATATTCAATAGTATTGATACCATGCTCGTCGAGTATCTCCATCGCGTAGCCACGGTCCTCTTCGAGATGATCCGTGTTCGGCGTTCCGCCGACGACGGCTTTCCCTTGCTCACGGAGGTCCCGGGCGAGTTCTCCGGTGCCGATATCGGAGCCGACCCAAATATCGTCGAAGATGATTACGTCAGCCCAGCCAACGTCCGCGCGCCAATCGTCGGGTTTGGGTACGAACCCATCGCCAATCTCCTTGTCGCTCTCGGCTTCAATATAGTACTTCACATCGTGGCCTTCCTTGTGGACCTGCTAGGCGACGTCGGTGATGAGAGCGGCATCCGCCGAGACGAACAGGAACTGTCTGGTCTCCATGTGCCATCCAGTTCGTCGACAGAGGAGTATCTTGCCGGGGGCGTTCGGGCGACCAGTGGGCCGCGATCGGTTCCCGTGACGGTTGCCGCGTGGGGCCGACCGGGGTCGCCGCGACTACCGGTTCCGTCCGAGAGGGAAGCTTACACCGTCGGGATTGTCGTTAAACCGTGTGAGGACGCGTCGATATAACTCGTTTTTCACCCGCTGCCCGCGCCGAGGATGGACGAGGTATCGTAGCCGGAGTTCCACCCAGGACTGCTCCTGATGGATGTTCACCGATGGCCGCTCCTGGACCTCGAGTTCGACGGGCGTCTCTTCCAGTTGCTGGCGGTACTGGGCAATGCGCTGTGCCATTTCGTCGCCGAGCAGATCGTCGGCCTCTTCGCGCAGCGTCCGGACCGCGAACTCCAGGTCGGTCTCGTAGGCCACCTGGACGCCGACCTCGTTCCAGACGTAGGGAAATCCCTCCCAGGAGTAGTTGTAGACGTGCGAAGAGAGCACGACGCTGTTGGGCACCGTGATGACACGCCCGGAGGGCTGGTTCGAACTGACCAACCCGCCGTCGATCTCCCACAGCGTGGTGACGAAGAAGTCCACCGAGATAACGTCGCCTTTCGCATCCTCGATAGCGACACGGTCGCCGACGCCGTAAGGCCGTTTCACGATGATGTAGAACCAACCGATAAGCGAGAACAGCGGCTGCTGGAGGGCGAACGTCACCGCGAAGCCGACCACCCCTAGCGAGAACAACACCCCGATCCACTGTTCGGTGACGATTCCGAGGAGGCCGACGACCGCTCCGGCGCCGAGGACCAGTCTGAGCACGTTCCACGCGTCGTGCTGGCGTCGTTTGCTAGTCGTCCGACCGGCGACGAACCCCCCGACGAGTCGGTACACCCCGTACAGCACGGCCAGCAGTGCGCCCGCGTAGAGGAGTTTGAGGATCCAGAGTTCGGTAGCGACGTCAATCAGCGGGAGACTCCCACGCTGGCGGACGATCACAGCGAGGGCTGTGATCGCCGCCGCGACCAGCAACGACCCGTACCCCAGTGGGCGTTTCACGACAGTGACTACCGGCCACCCGGGACAAAGCCGTTGTGTGAGCGAACGGAGGACGGCTCGTCGGCGGCTGACCGACCGAGGAGGGAATTTAGACCGCCCCTCCTCGTAACCGCGTGTGCTTACGATCGTAGTTGCTCAGACTGGCATCGAAGGACTGGTCTCGCAGTACCAGGGGATCGCCCAGAACGCCGGCGTCTTTCTCGGGACGGTCGTCGGCATCTACCTGGCCGGGCGAGCGTTGATTCTCCCGCCGGTCGCCCGTGTCGTCCGAGCCCGCAACCCCAACAATCGGACGATCGCCGGAGCGATCGAACTCTATCTCAGGGTTTTGTTCGTCGTCATTGCAATCCCCATCGGTATCGGGGCAGCGGGGCTCGGCGGTGTCGCGGCCAGGTCGGGGATTGTGCTAGCCGCTGCGACGCTCGCGCTCGGGGTCGCCGGGCAGGACGTCATCGGTAACCTCGTCAGCGGCGTGTTCCTCGTTGCCGACCCGGATTTCAATATCGGCGACTACATCGAGTGGGATAGCAAAGCTGGAACGATCGAGGAGATCGACCTCCGGGTGACCCGGCTCCGCACGCCGGGCGGTGAGATCGTCGTCGTCCCGAACACGATGCTGACGACCGCCGCGATCAGGCGACCGTTCGCGCGGGACAGATACCGGCTCACCGAACGGATCACGGTCAGGTACACTGAGAATCTCGATGCTGTTCGGAGGACGATGGCTGACGTAGCCGCCGAAGACCGCCGTGTTCTCACTGATCCAGCGCCGGAGATTCACGTGACGGAGCTGGGCGGATCAGCGGTCGAGGTGACCGCGTGGTTCTGGGTGGATGACCCGATGGAGGTCGACATCGCGGCCGTCCGGACTGAGTACCGCATGCGTGCGAAGCAACGCCTGCTCGACGCGGGCGTCACTGTCGCCCCGCCCACCCAACAGGACCTCTCGGGGAAGCTCAGGATCGATAGCACCGGTTCGGATGGATGACCCCGGAGCGGGGGCGGTCGGACAGCCGTCCGCATACCCCCGACCGGAGCGGGATCGGCACCCGGTCACGCCGGAGCGGCTATGTGGGTACACACCGAAGGCCACAGTACGGGCGACAGTTCATGATATATGGTTGAGGGCGGTCCGGCGGTCCAGGTCGGAGTCCTCGTCGCGACAGTCGGTGGGCTGTGGATCGGCGCCCGGCTGCTGGTCGACTCGGTAGTCCGGCTGGCCCGCCGTGCCGGGCTCTCGGAGCTGACCATCGGCCTGACGATCGTCGCCGCCGGCACGTCAACCCCGGAACTGGTCGTCACGACCGGAGCAGCGCTCGAGGGCGTCGGCGACATCGCTGTCGGTAATGTCGTCGGCTCGAACATCTACAACCTCGCGTTCATCCTGGGGATCGTCTCGCTGATCCGGATCATCCCCATCGAGCGGTCACTGGTCCACCGCGACGGGGTCGCGCTGATCGTCAGCACACTCCTCGGGGGAGCGGTCCTGCTGGACGGGACGGTGAGCCGTCTGGAGGGCGCGGTTTTCGTCGTTCTGCTCGTCCTCTACACGGGATATCTGCTCCGGACCGGAGGCGAGGCCCCCGCTGGCGGAACCGCCGCGACGGGGGAGCCCTCCGAATCGGAGCGCCCCGACGAATCGGAACCGCTGCCGAGCGAGGGAGCCGGCGAGTCGGGAGCCGACCCGCCGGCGGGCATCCCGACGGCGCTGACAGAGCAGGTCGCTTTCCCCGGCCGCGACGTGCTGTTCATGATCGTAGGGCTGGCGGTCGTACTGGTTAGCGGTGACCTCCTCGTCGGCGCGGCCACAAGCCTGGCCCGCGGCGCCGGAATCTCGGAGTGGGTGATCGGCGGGACGATCGTCGCGGCAGGCACCTCCACTCCGGAGTTCGCGGTCTCGCTGGTGGCGATGCGCACCGGCAGAATCGGTGTCTCGGTCGGCAACGTCGTCGGGAGTAACGTGTTCAACATACTCGGAATTCTCGGCCTGGCGGCGGTTATCCAGCCGCTGTCGGTCGGCGCCGCCGCCCTCGAGACGGTCGCCTGGCTCGCCGTGATTTCCGTGGTGATGGTAGCGGCGCTGTGGACCGGGCGGAAGCTCTCCCGCGCGGAGGGAGGGCTGTTCGCGGCCAGCGAGGTGATCCGCTGGACTATCGGTATTCTCGGTCCGTAGCCCGCGGACGCTCCGTCACGGCCCGTCGTCGGATCGCGAAAAGAGGAATAGCGAGCCAGGTCATCCCCCTCGCCGCGCAAGCAAACCCCCCGAGACGCGGGACTCACCTCCCGAGCCAGTCGTTATCGGTGCCTGGTAGCCGTTCACCCGGCAGAACTCCCGGGCACGACGACGGATCGCTCACGAACTCCGGGACCGCGCCGACGGTCGCATCGCCGCCATCGAGGACAGCGACGGACGCCGCGAACACATACAGCACCCGCCAGGTCGCTGCCACGGGTGAGTGTGCGCCTCCCGGGGGACACCCGTGCCCGCCGGGGATCAGGCATACACGGGGCCGCGCGCCAGACTCGGACTGGCCGTCACGTCTCCGACTGTGACACGGGGCACGACGGCTCCCACTGTACGGGAGCCGTCGAACCGCTTTCCCGGCCGCGGGGCGTCCCGTCGCCACGATGACCGTTGACGAGTTCGCGGACTACGGCGTCGCCCGGATGGACGACGACGCGATCGGTCGGTTCCTCGCGAGCCAGCAGGTAGGGGTGCTGGGGCTACCGACCGAGGGTGCGCCCACCATGCGCCCACTGTCGTACTGGTTCGACGGCCACGACCGGTTGTACTTCCGCTACGTCACGGGCGGGGAGAGCCGGAAGGCCGACCTGAGCGAGCGGGCCGAGATCGCCCGCTTTCTCGTCTACCGGGCGGACACCCGGTTCCAGTGGCGGAGCGTACTCCTCACGGGGAGCGTCGCCAGGGTGCCCGCGGAGGAGCGCGCGGCCGCCGAAGAGGCGATGGACCTGGGCCGCCGCCCGGACGCACTGGAGCGGGCAAGTGAGGGCGAGGGGGCCGCGCTCTACACGTTCCGGGTCGACGAGCGGGTCGGCATTGAGCACCTCGGCCTGCCGCCCGGCTTCGAGGCCGACGGGAGCGAGGAGTGACCGTCCCCCCAGGGTCGGAGGCCGCCGGGGTCCTTCCGTGCGACCGGTCACCTCCGGCGACACTGACGGCTCCCGGCCCTGACCGGCGGGGCCGTCACCGACACCTATACGCCGCCCCGGCTTCGACCGGGCGTATGGAACGGCCCCGACCCGCGGGGTGGGACGGATGAGCGACCTGCCCGGGGAGCCGCTGGACCCCCTCGCCGGGGCGGTTGAGGGGGTGCTGGCGCGGCACGGCTACGAGCTAGCGGCGGCCGTCGAGGCCATCGACGCCGCCGTCCCCGGCCATGGCGGGCTGTTCGACCCGCGGACGACGGCCTCGGAGCTGCGGGCCGCCATCGAGGCGCTCGACGCGGATATCGAGCACACGGACCCGCCGGCGCTGTCCGGCGAACGGGCCGTGCTGTATGTGGACGGCAGTTCCCGGGGCAACCCTGGCCCCGCCGGGGCGGGGGCGGTGCTCCAGAACCCGAACGGAGAGACGCTGGCCCGGCTGGGCCGGCCGGTCGGTTCCCGGGCGGACAACAACACTGCCGAGTACGCCGCTCTCGCGCTCGGTCTGGAGGGCCTACTCGAGCGGTACGGGCAACAGCGGGTCGAGGTGCGCATCGACTCGATGACGGTGATTCGGGACGTGTGGGAGGACCGGGACAACGCTGTCGAGGGGCGGCAGCGCTACCGACGGGCCATCACCAACCGGCTGGCACGGCTCCCCGGCCACGACTGGCGCCACCTCGCCGACAGCGACCCGAACCCGGCGGACGCGCTGGCGACGGTCGGTGCCGACATCGCAGGGATTGGGCCGTGAGCCAGCAACCAATGCTAGGAGCGCCGTCGCCCCCGCTCGTCCCCCCTCTCCGACGCCCCCGGAGCCGGCCCCGGTACCGGGCTTTATGCCCTGCCGACCCAGTACCTCCGGAGAATGGACCCCGCGCTTCCCGCCGAGCCGTACCTCGAGCGTATCGGCGTCTCCCCGAACAGCGTTGGCCGGCCGGACCTCGCGACCCTCGAACGGCTCCAGCGGGCCCACGTCACGACGGTTCCCTTCGAGACGCTCGCGATAACGGGGCCGCCGTTCGACGACGACGGCGGTGAGGGGATCGACCTCGCCGTGGCGGCGCTGTACGAGAAAATCGTCTCCCGGGAGCGCGGGGGGTTCTGCTTCGAGCTGAACGGCGCCTTCGGCTGGCTGCTCGCGGCGCTGGGATTCGACGTGACCCGGGTGGCCGCCCGGATGGTCGGCGCTATCGAGCTCCCGGCCAACCACCACCCGCTGGTGGTGACCCTCGACGAGCCGTACCTCGTCGATGTCGGGATGGGCTCGCCGATGCTGCGAGCGCCGCTCGCGCTCGGCGAGGCGGCGGCGCCGGACGACGCGGGCGTGGCCTGGCGGCTGGTCGACAGCGACCGCCCGGACGCGGAGTACCTGCTGCGCTACCGGGAGCCGGAGGCCGCCTGGGAGGACCGCTACGTCTTCGAGACCACCCCCCGGGAGCTCCCCTACTTCACGGCGACCTGCGAGTACCTCGCTACCGCGCCGGAGTCGGGGTTCACCGGCGACCCAACGGTGACGATGGCGATTGACGACGGCTGGCTGCGGCTCACCCCGGAGACGTTCTCACGCACCCGGGTCGGCGAGACGATCGAGTGTGATATCGACCAGACAGCGTACCGGGGACTGCTTGAGGAGAAGTTCGGCATCGCGCTCGGAGGGTAGGGCCGTTCTCGGCGAAACGATTTTCGGATTGTGGATAAAGATGGGGGAGAGCAGGCGCCGATGATCGAACTGACGCTCGACGTGGAGTAGTACGACTGTCCGTTCGTCGATACGACGGACGACAACGAACTCCGCTTCCGAGCAGTGAACCGGGAGTACAACAGCACCGCGCGGACGCTGGACATACGACTGTTCGTCGAGGCGCCCGACCAGCCGACCCTCAACGGCGGGCTCCAAACGCTCCGCGGACATGAGAGGTAGATGGAGACGAGGTCGGCGAACACCGGGTCGTCGTCGATTTGGATGACGGTGATTGGCCGCTAGTCGGTGAGCACCTCGACGACCCTCCGGCCGTCGCGGCCATTCTGAGCATTCGGAAGAGACAGAATTGCTGCCGTAAGTGTTAACCCATCGTCAGAAAAGTCGGTGGTGTCGAACAGGACATTCACCTCCCGGTGGATGGGCGAGCCGCTCCCGGCGCGGTCAGCCTGTCGGCAGGTCGACGGCACCGAGCTGTTCGAACAGGTTAAGCGCGTCTGATATAAACCACGCCTCGACGGCCCGACGGTCCTTGATCCGGTAGAGCGCCCACTCGGTGTACGTGATCTCGGTCCCGGTCGGCGCAATCCCGTGGAACTCGCCTTCATGGGTACCAGTGAGTCGCCAGCGAACCAGCACCCGGTCGTCCTCGGCAATCATTCCTTCAGTGCTCGCGACGATGTCCGGAAACGCTGCGAATAGGCCCGACTGCTCGGCCTCCCACATCGCTTCGGCCTCGTGGACCTCCGGAGGGTCGCCGGGGCGGTTAAGGGTCACCTCCTCCGCGTGGACCGCCAGCCACGCCTCCCGGTCCCGGTCGTTCCAGGCCTCGGTGAGCTGTCTGACCACCTGCTTGTTGTTCGCGGGTGTCGTGGACATCGTGAGCGAGCCGACACCACCCGTGTACAAATCAGTAACGCGCTGCTTCGACCACGGTCAGCGTCTCGTCGACGGTCAGCGTGAGCGCGTCGCCGTCGATGGTGAACGTGAACCGGCCTTCAAAGGGATCCGTCGAGAGCACCTCCTCCTCGTACTCCCAGCCCCACACCCACTCGTCGATGAGCGGGTTGTACCCGTGGGCGGTGACGAACGCCAGCAGCTCCGTGGTGGCCATGAGGTGCATTACCATCGTGCTCGCGAGCGAGAACCGGCAGTTCCGGCAGCGTGACCGGAAGCCGACGGCCTGCCGGCGGTTACACCGCCCACAGACGGCAGCGTCGGCGTCATGTTGGTCACAGACGTCGATCGAGTGGTCTACGCCTCCCGAACAGCGGGGACAGACGTCGCTGCCCATCGCGAGGAACTCCAGATATCCCCACGTGAACGCGGCGTCCAGCAGCTCCGAACCAGTTCGGTTCTGGACGCCAGCCGGCGGCAGCGACAGCGCGCCGAGGAACCCGACCTCCTCCGGGCCCGCCAGCTCCCGGAAGGGCCCGCGGCCGGGAGCCGACGGGTCATAGAGGCCATTGCACTCCGTGCAGTACCGCTCGACGCGCTCCTCGTGGTAGCTGACCCTGTTCGGGGCGCCACAGTACGGGCAGGAGTGTTCGACCTCCGTCGGCTCGACCACGGGCGCCTCGGTGACCGCCCCCGAGAGGACTGCCTCAATGACCCGCTGGCCGGCCTGCCGGAGCGCGTAGCCGGGGTCGGTCTTGGCGACGAAATGGCCCACCAGCTTGTCGAGGTGGTAGTTGAACTGCGCTCCCTGACGGATTCCCACCCGGTCGCGCAGTTCCGAGAACGCCAGCGGGCCGTCGGCCTCGGCCAGCGCTCGGAGGATGTCCATGCGCGTCTCGTTGCCGAGCACGCCGAACGCCTCCTCGGGCGGGAGCGTCTCACGTGAGCGCTCGACATCTGATACCATACGTGAACGATTCGCAAGTAAACACATAAACCACCGGGAGAAGGCTCTCGACGCCAGTTGTGGCGGGGGCCACCGCACGACCCCGGCCGCGGATACTGTCGAGCGAGCGCTACCGGATCGTGGCGAGCCGCTGGAGTAGCACTATTGAAAACCTCGGTCAGTGAGCGGGGGCAGTGCTCGTGCCCTGTACAGCGGTCTATCCTCACCGGTAGCATCATAATTTACATTGAGTTCTACTGTGCGTCGGCATATGGCAACCAACGCGAACGAATCAGAAACCGTCCTCGCTCCCGACGCGGCCTTCAGCGTGCTGGGTAACGAGACCCGGATCGACATCCTCCGGACGCTCGGGGAGGCTGAGGGGCCGCTCCCGTTCACCGAACTCCGCGACGCGGTCGGCATTCCACAAGGGGCGCAATTCAATTACCACCTCGACAAGCTCGCCGGCCACTTTGTGGCAAAAACCGACGAGGGGTACGAACTCGATCAGGCAGGCCGTCGCGTCGTCCAAGCGATCCTCTCCGTGGCGGTCACCCACGATCCGACGCTTGAGCCGACGGCAATCGACTTCCCCTGCCGGTACTGTGGCACCCCAATCGAGGTGGGGTACAGCCAGGGGCGAATGCGGATGACCTGTCAGAACTGTGGCGGCACCTTCGACGATCCGCAGTACCAACCGGCACCGGAACAGGTGGATGAGACCTTCGGGAACATCGGGAACTTACCGCTCCCCCCGGCGGGTATCCAAGGCCGAAGCGCCGCTGAGGTGATGCGTGCTGCAGCGACTGTCGCCCACCTGGAGGCGAAGGCAGCTGCCAGCAATGTCTGTCCACGCTGTTCGGCCCCGGTCGAGCAGTCGATCGCAAGCGTATGTGATGACCACGATGCATCGTCAGGGCCGTGTAATCACTGCGACCACCGACTGGCTGTCCGGATTCGGTTCCGCTGTACGAACTGTATCTACGAACGGGCCACCAGCCCGGTGATGGCCCTCCACAACCATCCGGACGTGCTTTCGTTCGCAGCTGCTCACGGACGCAACACGACCGACCGCGGCATCGAGTGGGGATGGGACTACGACGAGGAAGTCTTCTCGACCGAACCCCTGAAGGCCCGATTTACCTTCACTATCGATGACGAGGCACTGGTCGTCACCGTCGATGACGAACTGTCGGTGACCGAGACGGTGCGGGAGCCCGTCGACTGCGTGGACGGCTGAAGACACCCTGTCTCCAGCGCGGCTGTCTCTGTCCGGCGCTTTGTATGTCAATGGACGCGCTCGATGAGTGTCTCGATAAGGTCAGCCAGCGCGACAGGGCCCCGCTGGTCAAGCGCCGTCTCGGGCTCAATGACGGCCGCGTTGATACGCTCACGCACGGGTCGGTCAAGCGTGGCTACCGCTTCACCGTACGCCCACTCGTTCATTGCATTGGTGACATCATCTAACGCCGCCCCGACCTGATCCCTGGCGGCGGCGGGATCGCCGGCAAATCCACGCTCGGGGGCCGGCGGGTCGACGAGGGGAGACGGTCGCCGTCAGTCTTCTTCTCCTCCCGGGTCGGGCGCGACATTCTGGTTCCGGCTGAACAGGTTCGTCGGGTCCCACTCCCGCTTGGCTGCGACCAGCCGATCGTAGTTGTCGCCGTAGGCAGCCCGGACCCGGTCGCCCTCGTCGCGATCGAGGTAGTTGACGTACACCCCCTCGGCGTACGGCGCCATCGCCTTGTGGAACTCGCGGGCCCACGCAATCATCTCGTCGTCGTTCTCGGGGGCGGCCCAGCCGGGCCAGATCCCAAGCGAGTAGGCCGCATCGCGGTGGGGGAACGCCGTCGCGTCCCGGGCGACCCGGGCGACGGCACCCCCCAGCGGCTCGAGGGCGACCTGCGTGAGCGGTCCCGGCAGCGGGTCGGTGTGCTCAAGGAGGATGTCGATGGCCCCGTCCGGGAGCCTCGGGAGGTAGTGGGACTTCGAGTACCACCGGAACCCCTCGGGCGAGCCGTCGTCGAAGCTGGACTGCAGCGCCGTGTACGGCAGCGGCCGGATGCCGTCGAGGATCGGATCGCCGAACGACCGGAGCGGCGCCAGGGCGGCCTCGCCCTCGTCGGTGTCGCCGGCGTAGCAGACCGCGAACGCCACCGCCGGCTCGCCCTGTCGAGCGGCGGGGAACGGCTCCTCGGGCGGGACCCGGGCGATGAGCGCGTAGCAGGCCAGCTCCTCGGGCGCGCCGGCGGTGAACTCCCGGTAGAACTCCAGGGCCGCCCGGGCGTCCTCGTAGGGGTGGAACACCGCGCCGCCGAGCACCTCCGGGCCGACCGGATGGAGCTGGAACTCGAAGGCGGTGACGACGCCGAAGTTGCCCCCACCGCCTCGGAGGGCCCAGAACAGCTCCTCGTTCCGTTCGGCGCTGGCGTGGACCAGCTCCCCCTCGGCCGTGACGACGTCCGCACTGACGAGGTTGTCGATCGTGAGCCCGTGCTCGCGGGCGAGATACCCCTGGCCGCCGCCCAGCGTCAGCCCCGCGACGCCGGTCGTCGAGACGATGCCGCCCGTGGTAGCAAGCCCGAACGCCTGGGTCTCGTGGTCGACGTCCGCCCAGGTCGCCCCCGGGCCGACCCGGGCGACGCGCACCTCGGGGTCGACCCGCACCCAGTCCATTCCCGAGCAGTCGATTACCAGGCCGTCGTCGCATACCGCAGTCCCCGCGAAGTTGTGACCTCCGCCCTTAATCGACAGCGGGAGGCCGGTCTCGCGGGCGAACTCCACCGCGGTAATCACGTCCACGGCACCGGTACACCGAACGATATGTGAGGGGTACTTGTCGATCATCGCGTTGAACACCGTCCGAGCCTCGCCGTACCCGTCGTCGCCGGGGTGCAACAGGGCGCCGTGGAGGCGGTCCTCAAATGCCTGTAGCCGCTCGTCGGTCGGTCGCTCCGTGGCTGTCATGTGTATGGTGTGATATGATGGCTGTGGTCGTGTCGCGGGTCGTCGATCGATATTGGAAGCGGGCGCCGACCGGCATGCGTCAGGCCCACCCCCACCAGGCTCAGGCCCCGTCGGCCCCGAACGGAACGGTGAACTCGGCTAGCAGCCCCTTCTCGCTCGGGGTCGGCACCTCGGCGACCCAGGCGTAGTCGCCCGGCACGAGGTCCAAGTGGAGATACGACCGTTCGGTCCCGAGTCCCTCGAGCAGGTCCGGCGTGAGCACCGTCTCCACCCCCCCGATGAACGTCCCCGGCTCGGTGCCGTCCGAGACGAGTTGAACCGGGTCGAGCCAGTTCATCCAACCGTCGACGTCGTCGACCGTCGTCTCCTCGTCGAACCGAAGCAGGTGGACGTCGTGGCCGAGGTTGTGCTCGTAGAGCCGCTGATCTTGGAACTCGACGGCAACGACCTGCCGGCCCGGCTCGAGGGTATCTGGGGCGTCGATTCCGTCGCTAGACACCGAGACGCTAACCGTCGAATCGGGCGCGGAACCCCCCCGGGCGTCCGTAACGGTGAGTGACTCGAGCATCCCGTGATAGGAGTGGAAGTCGTTGTTGGAGTCCTTGACGTAACACTCCATGACGTACTCGCCCGGGGTCAGGTTGACCGTGGTTGTAGCGGTCTGCCCGCCCGCGGTCAGCCCGACACCGCCGCTGGGAAGCAGGTTGGCGAACCACGCCGGGAACAGCTGCTCGTCGGAAAACCGGTCGTCAGGGTCGGGAGTCTTGCCGTTGTCCTGGGTGTCCATGAACCACTGGAACGGGCGGGTAACCCGCTCGTAGTAGAGCTCCAGCGGATCCATGCCCCGTCGGTCGGCCTGGTCGACGGCCGCCGCCGGCAGCTTCGAGATGTACGCGAAATGCGTGTGGTCCGTCAGGTTGTCCAGTTCGAAGGTCGTCCAGCCGGCGGGAATCTCGTCGGCACTCAGCGTGAACGCGTTGTCCCCGTGGTGGCCGCTCTCGGCGGCGACCTCGACGACGTTCGCCGGATCGGGCGCAGCCGAGGCTTTCCCGTCCTGGGTGACGCGTGCCGTCCCGGTGGCGATGCCGCCGCCGAACGCTGTCGCTGCGATCGTCTGTAGCACTGTCCGTCGGTCCGTGAACTGTAGTCCGGTCATAGCTCTGGTCCGGTCGGTGTGGTGTGATCGGTCGCGGTGCTCGTTGATGCGTCCGCCGCTCGCCGCTGACTGTCTTCATTTGCCATCGCCCGTCGATGTGGGGCGGAACGCATCGGTAGCTCCCAGCGCGGCCGGGGAGAAAAGTGTTATCTGAATTATATTTTAGTCACGTGGACGTCTGAAATGGCGTTTAGACAGTTGTCAGACATGTTCAGGAACGCTGAGGACGGCGGCCCCCGTCCGGCGCCAGCCCCGATCGCTTCGGGGTGCTGTCGCCGCACCGACGCCATCGGAGGCGAAATCAAGAGGCCCTGACGTGAAGCTTCTTGCTCAACCGGACCGGGCGCGTAGCCATATCTCTGCTACTGCAGCCGCGAGCGAGGGCGTGATTGCACTCGGAAGTCTGGTCGCGCCCCACGGACAATCTATATTGCTTTAGAACAACCAAAATTGTTTTACGTGCAACAACGGTTGTACGAGCGATGGCACGCGTCTCGCTCCCACACGACGCGAGGGCCGGCCCGACGAAATCGGAGGTCCGGGCCGTCCTCATGGGCAAACTCGACCTGGACGAGACCGACCACTTCGCGGAGGTCGGCTCCTGTACCGGCGCCGTCACTGTCGAGGCGGCCCGGCGCGCCGGGCGGGTCACTGCGCTCGAACGGAAGCCGGACCGGCTGGA